>NZ_JBISDI010000036.1:0-40283 GCF_051162045.1 Anaerozeibacter quisquiliarum | reverse complement strand
TTATAGCGGTCTGGCCGCAAGGCACATATACCGTTCACAGCCTCCATCCCATCGTAGCAGATTTTGTGAAAGGAGCGTATGATCTCACGCGGTCTCTGCCACGTGTATATCATACAAGGGCGCTACATGACCATCCAGATCGATTCGCGTGAGAAGCCGCGCGCAATCACGCGCATACTCGACCACTTTGACAAGGGCGGGATAACCCACTTCACCAGCAAATTGCCGGTGGGCGACTACATGAACCTTGACAATCCGCGTCTGGTGATCGACCGCAAGCAGAACCTGCAGGAGTTGGTCGGGAACGTCTGCCAGCAGCACAAGCGGTTCACAGACGAGTTGAAGCGTGCGCAGGCATACGGCATCAAGCTGATCGTCCTGTGCGAGCACGGCGGGCAGATCAAATCTATGGCCGACGTGATCAAATGGAACAACCCGCGGCTTAAAGCCTCGCCGCTGGCCATGTCGGGCGAAAGGCTGTGCAAGGTGCTGTGTACGCTGGCCGGACGGTATGGTGTGCAGTTTGAGTTCTGCGATAAGCGCGCGACCGGACGACGCATTACTGAACTGCTGGGAGGTGAACAGTATGACGGGAAAACTGCCGAAAATGGATGATAAGCTGCGCGACGTGTTTGTGGCGGCGTTCCAGTTCTTGCAGGCGCGCCAAGTCCCGGACCTCGCTGACAAGGACTATTGGCAGCGGGCCGCTGACGATATGATGCTGCTGTCGCAGAAACACCAGCATCCGCTTATGGATAAGCTGCTGGTGGCGGTCTACGAGTATCTGAGCGACGTTACGCGCGATGGCGTGCAGGAAGGAGAATCGGCATGACACTGAACGAATACCAAGCGCTCGCCCAGCGCACCAGCAACACGGACACGCCCATGCGGAAGATCCATTGCGCGGCGATGGGGCTGTGCGGCGAGGCGGGCGAGCTGATCGATTGCCTCAAGAAGTACGACTACCAGGGGCATGTGTTCGACCAGAACAAGCTGATCGACGAGGCGGGCGATGTGCTGTGGTACCTGGCTGAATTGGCGGCGGGGCTGGGCGTAACGCTTGAAGACATCGCCCAGCACAACGTGGACAAGCTCAGGCGCCGCTACCCGGACGGGTTCGAAGTGGAGCGCAGCACACACAGGGAGGGATGACGGGTGCCGGCACACTTGAGGCCGTGCGACCCGGGCTACGAGCGCGCGGCGAAAAAACACTGCCTGGGTTGTCAGCACTGGAAGACGTACAACGGGAGAAACGGGCTCTGCGATTACCTGTATGACACGGGAGAATCACGCGGAGGATCGGTGTTCGACTGTGATCGGAATGACGGCAGAAAGAAGCGCAGTCGCAATAAGACATCGAAAGGTTGCTCAATATGACCCGCGCCGCCATAGCAGACGCCATCAAGTGCGCGCTGGACATGCGCGACCTCGCAGACCGATACGGCGTTTCCGCTGCCCGACAAAATGCCGTAATGGTGTGCTGCCCATTCCACGCTGATAAAACGCCCAGCATGAAGTTGTTTTCGGACGGCTTCACATGCTTCGGTTGCCACGCCCACGGCGACCAGATCGACTTCGTCATGGCGCTGTTTGGTGTGGATTTCTGGGCGGCGGCTACGATGATTAACGCCGATTTCGCGCTGGGAATTCCGATTGACGCGCCACCAGATGATGCGATGCGGCAGCGGGCGAGTGCGCTCGCTGCCCGGCGTTCCGCGCGCCGCAAGGCTCTGATGCTGGCCGAATCAAACTACTGGCGCGCACATGACCGATGGCTGCTGTTCGACCGCCTACTGTACAGCACTGAACCATTCTCGGTGCTCTGGCGGTGGGCGGTCAGCAGGATAGATAACGCAAGAATAGACCTTGAGGACGCACAGACCAAGTGGATCGAGGTGAGAAAGAAACGTGTATGACGACCAATTTGATCCGTCGTTCGAGATGGACGACGAGCCGATGTGTCCGGCGCCAGTCGAAACGGTCATGGAAACAGATAAGTGGGGGAATCCGAAAAAGACTGTCGAGAATTTCCTTGTTGCAATGCGGCATGACGCGTACTTTGCCGGTGTTCGGTATAATGAACTTAAATGTGCGCCGGAGACTTCAAACGACGGGCCGGCTCGGCCATGGACGGGAGAAGACGACGCACGGGCGATAAATTACATCGAAAACTCATATGGTCTGTTTGATCATGTGAAGTTTAAGCTGGCTCGCCGCGTTCTGTTCTCGGAGCGCCGATATCATCCGGTGCGCCAGATCGTTGGCAAGCTCGAATGGGACGGGGAAGATCGAATAGAACGATTCCTCACAGAATGGATGAAATGTGACGATACACCCTATGTACGCGAGTGCTCCCGGCTAATTTTTGCGGGTGGGGTAAATCGTCTGTACCGACCGGGCTGCAAATTCGACGACATGGTGGTGCTGGTGGGCACCAACCAGGGCGAGGGAAAGACAACCCTTGTTCACTGGCTCGCAATTGAGGATAGGTTTTACACCGACGTCAAGGAATTCGACGGACAGCGCGGCATCGAGGAAATCTTGGGATCATGGATTTGCGAGGTAGGTGAGTTGCTGGCCTTCACACGTGCGCGCGAAACCGAGGCGATCAAGGCATTCCTATCCCGCCAAGTCGACCGGTGCCGTCACCCATACGACGAACACACCATGGACCATCCGCGCCAGTGTATTTTCATCGGGACAACCAACAAGCGGCAGTTCTTGGTAGACAAAACAGGCGGACGTCGGTTTTACCCTGTGGACGTTCACCAAAGCGCCTATGAACTGTATGCGCGCGAGGCAGAGTGCAAGGCGTATATCTTGCAATGCTGGGCCGAGGCAAAGGCAAAACTGGACACGCCATTTATGTCGCCAAAGGCTGACATTAGACTGATCGAGGAGATCAGAGACAGGCAGGCCGAGGCGGTCGAGGACGATTGGCGAATTGGTGTGATCGAAGAGTATTTGAGCAGGAAGGCGATCGGAGAGCGGGTGTTCGTTCAGGAGTTGCGCGTAAAGGCCCTGTACCCAAATATTGAGAACCTACGCGACGACAAAAAAGAGAGCACCGAGATCGGGATAATCATGCAGGGAATGCCCGGATGGCACAAAGAAGCGAAGCCGTCGAGACAGCACGGCATGGACCGTTGTTACGGTCCGCAGCGCTGCTGGATCAAAAAAGACGTTAATAAAGTGGAAACAACAGAAAATGAGGAGGAAGACGACGATGAACTGCCATTTTAGACCGAAGTCTGTTACGGTTTGTAACGGTGGTTGTAACGGTGGGAAGTGTAGGTATTCATTGGGTTTTCTCTATATCTGTTACAGCGTAACAAGTGTAACAAGATATAGAGGGTAATATAAATATATATAAATAATATCCACATAGAAAACGCTGTTACGCTTGTAACGTTGTAACGGTCGACCGATGGGAGGGGAAAAACATGGAATGGCTGTATGATTCGGCTCGTAAGCTGCTCGATGCCCGGAAGACGGTGGAATTGGAGCTCGGAGCAATCCGAAGGCAGCGGGATCGTTCGATGAGCGATGGCTCGCCGAAAGGATATGGTGTTGGCAAATGCTATCCGACCGCGAAAGGGCAGCGCTATGTGCCAGACTACATGAAGGACCGGGTAGACGTAGGCCGTGGCACAAACAACGTTGGCGGAATGCAAGGCCAGCATTACGACGGATACAACGGGGCGCTCGAACGGCAGGAACAGGCGAGTGTTGATATCAAGCACCAAGCAGACGAACTGATTCTCTTGCACCCCAACGGCATGGCGAGAGCGATCCTTCGAGATTACTACTGCAACGCCATGAGCGATGCAGCCATAGCCGAGGTTATGGACAAAGATAGAAGAACGATTTGCTCTATGCGCAACGCTGCGATTGAAAATCTCGAAGAATTTTACTTTCCTAAACACTCCAACTTACTCCAAAACACTCCATAAAACTCCAACATACTCCAACCATTATGTGATATACTGCTATCATCAGGCGAGAAGGACAAGAGCAATAGCGCTTATCCAGCTCGCCTTTTGTGTACCCAACGATGATATGCGCTGATGCTGAGTTGACCGATCAACAGCATCAGGCAAGCACACGACCTACTTGGAGGCGCGAGCTCGGCTGCGCTGCGGCCTGAGGCCAGGCGGGGAGGCCGGCGGCAACGAGACGAACAAACACAACAGACTTTGGTCGGGTCCTTCCGGCCTACCCCCGCCGCGCGGGTCGTCTCGCGAGCCCGACTCTCGGGCGGTCGAAAAAATTAAAAAAATAGTAACATGTGGGGAGGTGTGGCTGTGGCTGAGCGTGAGAAGTTGTGGGTCGAGGATGGCCGGATCATCGTGACAACCGACTGGCTCTGCAAGGTGCTGCCCACCACCAGGAAGACGCTGACCGAATGGGGGAAGAACGGCATCCCGAAGAAGGGCCCAGGCAAATGGGATTTTGTCGACGTACTCGCATGGCTCGGGCACATCGGCGCGGAAGGATCCGCGGATCGCGAAGCGGTATCACTAAAGCAGCAGAAGTTGCGCAAGGAGCTGGAGATCAAGACTGAGCAGGCCGAGCTCGCCCGGTTCAGGAACGAGCAGAACGCGAAGAAGTATGTCGAGCGCACAGAGGTAGAGCGGAACTTGGCAGAATTTTTTATCGTGTTCAAAAAGTCGGCGCTTATGATCCCGAGGAGGGTCGCGGGCGAGTTGAGCCACGTGATCGGCGTGGCGGAGGCCAGCGAGTTGGAGGGGCGGTTGATGGATATCGTCGGCGGCGCGCTGAGCCAGATGAGCATGGACGGTGCCTACGATGGCAAATGAGTGGCCCGCATACATATCCCGCGCACTGAAATCCCTTGCACCGCCAGAACGGCTAAAAGTGTCCGAGTGGGCCGAGCGATACCGATACTTGGACGACAAGACCAGCGCGATCCCCGGCAGGTGGTCGAACGCGGTCACGCCCTACCTGGTGGAGATAATGAACGCCATGAACGAACCGGGCGTGCAGGAGATCGCGTTCTGCAAGCCGACACAGGTCGGCGCCACGGAAGTAATTCACAACATCTTGGGATACTGTATCATGATGGATCCCGGATCAGCGATGATCGTCTATCCGACAGATCCGCTGGCCGCGTCGGTGAGCAAGAACCGAATACAACCGATGATCCGATCGACGCCCGAACTGCGGGCGCTTTTTCATGAGGACGCATCGCAACTTCTGGAGTTGCAATGCGACAGCATGATCATCAACCTAGCTGGCACCAACTCGCCGGTCGGCTTATCCTCTCACCCGCGGCGATATGTGTTCATGGACGAGGTGGATAAGTACCCGGCCGGTTCTGCGCGCGAGGGTACGCCGATCAAGCTGGCGCGCGAACGGTCCAAGACGTTCGACAATCGCAAGATTTTTTACACCAGCACGCCTACGTTGAAAACCGGGAACATCTGGAAGGCCATGGAGGATGCCGACGTGATCCGGCATTACTTCGTGCCCTGCCCTCATTGCGGACAGATGATCGAACTGCTATTCAAGCAGATCCGGTTCCCTGATGGCGGAACCTATGCCGAGCGGGCGCGCGAGGCTATGTACTTTTGTCAGCACTGCGAAGCAGGAATCACCGACGCGCAGAAGATCACCGCATTGCGCGGCGGGTGCTGGAAGGCTGTGAGCGGGAGCAACGATCATCCGATCAAAGTGGCGTTCTGGATGAATACGTTGTACTCGCCCTTTGTGTCCTGGTCAAGCATCGTCCGCGAGTTTTTAAGCAGCAAGGATGATCCGGCATCGTTGCAGAACTTCGTCAACTCGTGGCTGGCCGAGCCATGGGAAGATACGCGTATCAGTACCACCGACGACATGGTGCTGAGCCACCAGACCGAATCGCCCAAGTGGGAAGTACCGGAATGGGCGCAGTTTCTCACCGGTGGCGTGGACGTACAGGAGCAGTCGCTGTACTGGACGATCAGGGCTTGGGGATCCGGGATTACGTCGCAGTGCATCGCATGCGGCCAGGCGTTCAGTCTGAAAGACATCGTGACCGTTATGAACCAGACGTACCGCAAGGCGAACGGCGAGGAATGGCTGGTGGAACTGTGCTTGGTAGACTCCGGTGACCAGACCGACACGGTATATGAGTTTTGCTTCGCCAATCAGGAATGGGCAACGCCGGTCAAAGGATCGTCGAGGGAGCTGACCGGCAACAACTTCCGAATCAGCAAAATCGACCGATCTCCATCGGTGGCGAACGGATACCCGCTGGTGTTTGTGGATGGCGATAAATACAAGACCACGATCGCATCTCGACTGAACAGGCCGGTGGGCGTTGGGTCGTGGATGGTCCACGCAGGTTGCGACATGGAATACGCCCGGCAGGTAACCGCGGAACACCGGGTAGCAGACAGATCGGGACGGCTGAAATGGCAACCCAAGACGACCAGGGGTGACAATCACTATCTCGACGCGGAGGTGTACGCCTTCGCGGCTGCCGACGTGTTGGGGGTGAGGTCGCTGGACGACGGAGAGGAGGAACCCGCGAGACCATCTTCGGATGAGCGGGTTGATGAAGAATGGATCAGTTCGGACAAACTCGAAGCCTGGAGGCGATGAGTACACAAGATGCTTACGAGGCGGTGCGGCAGGCTATCATCGCCATCGCATGCGGGAAGGTAAGCTACCTGCAGATTGGTGGGCGGCAGGTACAGTTCCAGGACATTGAGAAACTGCGGGCGCTGAAAAACGAGTTGGCCATGGAGCTGATCGCGGAGGCGAGCGTGCCTGACTTGCTTGGCGGCGCTTACGTGGCATTCTTTGACGGGCGGTGATGTGGATGGGATGGATCGACAACGCGATAGCCGCGATATCACCCAAGTGGTCATACGAGAGGGCCGCCTGGCGCATCGCCGCCGACGAGATGCGCAACTACGATGCCGGCAAATCTGATCGCATAAACAGCGGGTGGCGCGTGGGTAACCAGGCTGCCAGCATGACGGACGGCCCATACCGCGACATCATTCGGGCGCGCGCGAGGGATATGGAACGCAACAGCGACATGCTGGGCGCAATCCTTCGGACGATGGAGCGAAATGTGGTGGGCTGGGGTTTGCAGCTGCAGCCTCACACGGGAGACGACAATCTGGACGATCAAGTGGATGAGTTGTTTTGCGAGTGGCGCAAGGCGCGTAACTGCGACGTGACCGGTATGCAGACGTTTGATGAGATTTGCCAGATGATCGTTCGGCGCAAGGTGGTAGACGGGGCGATCGTCATTGTAAAGCGGTACATACATGGCCGGAAGGTGCCGTTCTGCCTGCAACTGCTGGAAGTGGACGAGCTCTGCGGCGATGTGCTGTGCGCGCCTGGCAGCAACAACCGTGTTGAAGGCGGCGTGGAAGTGAACCGATGGAACCAGCCTGTGGCCTATTGGGTGCGCGAGTATGCGGGCGACGGGTTGACGCCGATCAAACCAGTGAGACTACCCGCCCAAGACGTGATCTACTACTACCACAAAACCCGTCCGAGCCAGATCCGGGAGATGTCCGAGCTGACCGCAACGATCCCGCGACTGCGAGACAGTGAGGAATTCATCGAGGCGGTGTCGGTCAAAGAGCGCATTGCGGCGTGCCTGGCGGTGTTCATTAAGCGTGCGCTGCCCACTGGGGGATACGGACGCAGCGGCACAATGCGGCCATTGCGCGATAAGCCCAGCGGGTATGACGGGAAACGGATAACTCCCGGCATGATCGAAGAACTGAGCCCCGGCGACGAAATCCAGTCGGTGCAGCCGCCCGGACAGGGTCAGGGTGCAGCGGACATGATCCGAATGCAGCAGCGCCTGGCGGGGGCTGGCCTGGGCCTTGGGTACGAGACGGTATCGCGCGACATGAGCCAAGTCAATTACTCGTCCGCCCGCCAGGGGCTGATCGAGGACGACATGACCTACAAGATGGAGCAGCAGAGCCTGATCGATCATGTGCTGACTGAAATCTACGAGACGTTTTTCATTTCGGCGGTCTTGTCGGGGGCGCTGGTCATACCGGGTTTCTGGGACGAGAAGCGCAAATACCTGAACCACGAATGGGTTGCGCAGGGGAAGGCGTGGATTGATCCGCTTAAAGAAGCGAGCGCGAATCTGGTCGCCATGAAATCAGGTCAGAAGACGTTCCGGGAAATCGCGGGCGCAGCTGGCTACGACTGGCGAGAGATGCTGGTCCAGATCGCGGAGGAACGGGCGTTCATGACCGAACTTGGCCTGGAGGCGCTATTCACACAGCCGCAAAAGAACACCAAGAACGACGAAAATGAGGGGGATAAAAATGCCAACCAAGAAACCGGGAAATAGGATGCTGACCAGAACGCTCTGCGGCATCCGGGCGCGGAGTGAGGAAGCTGGGGGCAACACTTTTGCATTGAGCTTTTCTAGTGAGGAACCGTACCTGCGAAGATCGTGGTTTGAGTCCTATATGGAGATTCTCGACCATCAAAAGGGCGCGGTTGACTTGTCCAGGCTCAGCGAAATTGGTGTGATGTTGTTCAACCACGATGTAGACAACGTCATCGGCCGAGTCGATTCCGTGTCCATTGAAGGGAACCGTGGTGAAGCGCAGGTCACGTTCGATGAAGACGAGAGAAGCCAGGTAATTGCCGAAAAGGTACGTTCCGGCACACTCAAGGGCGTTTCAGTACGGTACGCGGTTGATGTATGGGAGGAAGTACGAGAAGGCAAAAAGTCCGTCGACGGTCGATTCAAAGGGCCTTGCCGGATTGCCCGGAAGTGGACACCATTTGAGGTGTCTATCGTGAGTATCCCTGCCGACGCAACGGTCGGTGTGGGACGAGACATGGATTTTGAGGAGGATGAAAAGATCATGGGCGAGCATGAGAACAATGACACCAGTCGTGGCGAACAACCCGTAGAGCCGCAGGCTGCGGCAACGCCTACGACCCCGGCTGAACCGCAGGCGCAGCGCAGCGCGACCGTCGTGGATGCGGCGCAGGTGCGCGCGGACGAGCGACAGCGCATCGCCGCCATCACCGAGATGTGCCGTACTTTCGGCATTGATCCCGACCAACACATCAAGAGCGGCGCTACCATGGATCAGGCGCGCGCGGCTGTGATGGACGAACTGATGCGCAGTCGTGCGCCGATCGGCGCCGGCGGCGGGGTGACCCAGGATGAGGGTGACAAATTCCGCTCTGCGGCAATCGACGCGCTACTGATGCGCGGCGGCGTGCAGGTTGAGAAACCCGCAGATGGCGCGCAGCAGCTGCGCTCCCGCCGACTGCGCGACATGGCGGTGGAGGTCGCCGCGCGCACCCAGAACAATGATGCTGCTTACCGCATGAGCGATGAAGATCTGCTTCGGTCTTTCTACAACCCGTCAAGCGCGTTCCCTGCGATCATGGATCAGACCGTTGAGCGCGCCTATGCGGCCGGCCTGCGCACCGCCCCGGTGACATTCGACAAGTGGACGCAGCGCGGCAGCTTGGGCGATTTCAAAAAGACGCAATCGCGCTGGGTGGCCGGTGATGCTGGCGAGCTGCTGTTGGTGCCGGAGGGCGCGGAGATCAAGCACGATCTGCCCACGGACACCCGCAAGCCCACCCGCGGCCTGGACACTTACGGGCGCCTGTTCACGATGACCCGTCAGGCATTCATCAACGACGACATCGGTTTCCTGACCACCATTCCTTCGCGGTACGGTGCCAGCGCACGCAGAACCATCAACCGGGCTGTGTACAGCATCCTGGCGACCAACCCGGTGATCTACGATGGCTCCGCGCTGTTCTCGAGCGGCCGCAAGAACTTGCTGGATGCCGCCGCGCCCACAGTAGCCTCGATCAACAAAGCGCTGGTGGCGATGATGACCCAGCGAAGCGACAACGGGTCGACCTTGCTGGTGCAGCCCAGGTACATCATCTGCACTCCGCAGATGTACACCTACTTCGTCATGCTGCTGGGCAGCGACGCGCTGGAGAGCGGTGCATTCTCCGACAAGACCAAGGTTATGATGAGCAACCCGTTCAAGGGAATGGGCATTCAGGTGATCTCGGATGCCGAATTGTCTTCGCAACTCTCCGACAATGGCGGCAGCGGCTATGAATGGTTCATGGTGGCTGACGGCGGCTCGGTGGACACCATCCAAGTGGATTACCTGAACGGCGTGGATACCCCGACCATTCAGCGGTTCGAGGAACCGAATGTGCTGGGCTTCACCTGGCGCATCTTCCTGGACTGGGGCATCAGCGTCATGGACTACCACGGCCTGGCCAAGAATCCGGGCGCGCAGCCTTCTGAGCTGTAAAGAAAGGAGGACCAAACAATGATTGCGACCTATGTGCGTGAAGGTGAGATTCTTGAATACAAGGCTACGAACGCAGTAGAGCGCGGCGAGGTAGTCGCGCTTGTGTCTGGTGGTGTGGGCGTGGCGTCGGATGAAATCCCGGCCGGTGGTGCGGGCCATCTGCATATTGTCGGCGTGTTCGCCATGCCGAAGAAGGCGGGGGAAGCCGTGGCCGCTGGTGCGCTGCTGTACTTCGATGCTGCAAATGGAGTGGTTACCGCAACCAAGGACACGTTGACTGTTGTAGCGGGTATGGCGGCGGCTCCGGCGGACGCGGCTGCGGCCATGATCGATGTGCGCTTGGCCAACCCGGTGTAGGAGGGTACGACATGAGCAAGTACATCGCGTTGCGCCCGATCCTGTATGCCGGGCGACAGCACAAGCCGGGTGAAGTCATCGACTGTGATGACCATGCGCTGGCCAGGATATGGATCGACAATGGCGCGGTGCGTGGGAGCTACCAAGCCGACGCCGATCCTGTCGAGGTTGAAGAAACCGCCCAGAGAGACTGCGAGCCGGAAGGTGCGCAGGATCAGGAAGCGCCTGACGATCGTCAGCTGGACAAGGACGACAAGCCCCGAATCGGACGATCGAGGGCAAAGAAGGGATAACCGGTCATGGACAATATCCTGGGCCTGATCCGATCCACGAACCATATGTTTTTCGAGGTATGGGGCGAGGAGCATGAGATTGATGGGCGCAAGATGACCGTAAACGTAGACGGCGATGCCCTGGAAAAGCTGAACGCGCGCCTTGGCACCGGGCGTACCGGCAATCACGGCATGAGCGGCGCGCAGATCATGTACTACGCGAAGGCCCAGGATTTTGACAAGCTGCCGAAAACCGGCGACCGGCAGAAGTTCGACGGGCGCATGTGCGTGGTGGAAGACGTGCGCGACGACGAAGGGATTGTGCGCGTGGTTCTGTCGCAGATCAGGGGGTGATGGTCTTGCCGGTGACGCTAAAGTTTGACGCCAGCGAGCTGAACCTGACCGCGCAGCGACTACGGACCGAACTTGGGCCAGACGCCGTGAAAAATGCTCTGGCCTTTGCTTTTGCCCCGACGCAGCAATTCGCCATCGACACGGCCGCGTCTCAAGTGAGCGCGTTGTACAACATCAGCGCTGGTGCCGTGAAAAGCACGAACACCAAGGGGCCCGCTATGAGCGCTTCGCTGAAAATCGGAGGCGGAGACGGTACCATCGCACAGATCACGTTCTCAGGCCGCACACTGACCTTGGAGAAGTTCGGATTTTCCCCGCGATACGCGCCGCGCGGCGACAATTACCGCGTCAGCACGGAAATCTTTCGCGGGCATGGCAAGACCTTTGCGCCGCCGCCTGAGGTGTTCATCCCGCGCAGCAAGCGCACAAACAAGTTGCCATTTCATCGACTGAGTGGAAGTCAGGTGGCAGCCCGGAAAGCGCGCGATCCCGATTACCGGTATGGCGGCAAGTATTCCGGGCCGGTTGCGCCGATCCACAGCTTGTCTGTGCCGCAGATGATAAGCAACGAAGAACTGGAGCCGACGCTGACGCAGGCGATCGGGCAAAAGCTGCTCGACGAGTTCGTGGCGCAGTTTGAAAGCATGAAGGGGTGATGCACGGTATGACGCTTGAAGGACGCATCGACGCCTTGGTGGCGTGTCTTGAGGATGGCACGCGCCATCTGAGCATGAAGCGCCCGGGCGACGACGACGCGACACTGCTTGAGTACGCGCCGCCATCCGTTAACGCAGTTTACATTCCCATTGGTGGAGCGTTGACCAATGAGCAATACTACCGCGCACCTTCGATCACCGTCATGCCCGGCGAGTGCAGCGAGAAGGCCGGAGAGGGCAACCTGCCCGTGGTGCTGATCTTGATGGCGTGGGACCCTGGCACGCGTGACGTCGAAGGAGAAGGGGTCTCGGTTACCGACCTAAACGGCGACGGATGGCGCGCGCTGACGACGATGATCGATACGGTCATCGGACACCTTCGATCGATTGCGTACGCTGGTGGCATGACACTGGACGATGAACTGCACTATGGGGTGTACGACTCCAACTTCACCGACCTGCGACCGTACTACTTCGGCTGGGTGCAATGCACGTTTTCCTACCAGTACGGAGACCGGGCTAAGGTTGTGAACGACCTACTGAATTGAGGAGGATGAAATTCATGGCGAACAAGTACGGCGTACAAGGTGAGTTGGGGCCGACCATCCTGACCGCGCCGCAGACCCTAGACAATGTACCGGTGTACGTGGGCATTGCGCCCTTGCATCTGGCGACTGAACCTGCGCCTATAAACAAGCCGGTGCTGATCACTGGATACGAGGACGGCGTGCGCAAGCTGGGCTACGCGGATGACTTCGCGAAGTACGACCTGTGCATGGCGATGGCCGCCCACTTCAAAAACAAGGTCAAGCCTGTTGGCCCCATTGTATGCATCAACGTGTACGATCCGGAAGCCAGCGGAGCAACTGCATCGGAGAATACCAGCGTATCGGTGATGCTGCGCGGCGGCGTGGGTTACATCGACGATCAGGATTGCGTGATCAGCACGTTAACAGGCATTCCAGAGAATGCCAACGTGCAAATACGCTACGACGGCGATATCCGCAAGATCAAGATTACCGATATGGGCGGAACGCTAACCTCGCCCTTGGCGCTGACCTACAAAAAGGCGGTAGTCAGTGGGATCGACGCGGACGACATCGTTGGCACCACCACCGACGCTGGCGTGAAGACGGGCGTGCAGGCGATCCATTACACCTACCAGACACTGGGCGTGGTGCCGGCCTTCCTATGCGCGCCAAACTTTGGTGGTGACGTCGGCGTACACGCCGCGCTGACTACGATCAGCCAGGCGGTATCTGGGCGATTCTTCGCGGTCGTGATGAGTGACGTATCCTCGGCGACCAACAAGGACGTGCCCGCCGCGATCACCGGCAAGAACGCCGCAGGGTTGACCGGCGAGATGGACCTGCCTTCGTGGCCGATTGGCAAGAAGAACGGCGTGAAATACTTCGGGTCTGTGCTGCGCACGGTTGCGCTGATGCAGGCGGATGCGGCGAACGGCGGCATCCCCATGGAGACCGCGGACAACAAGGAACTTGACATCGACGGTGTGTGCTTGGCCGACGGCACCGATATCCTGCTGGATATCGACCTGGCGGACAAGATCAAGGCGGCCGGTATCGCGACTATGCTGCGCTGGGGCGGCAAATGGAGATTGTGGGGCTGCCACACCGGCTCGTATGCGGACGACGCTCAGAATGTGGACAAGCGGTCGATCTTTGACAGCGGCATCCGCATGTTGTACTACGTGCTGAACACGTTCACGCAGCGCTACTTCGACGACATCAGCAAGCCGATGACCAGGAACCGATTGGACGCGATCCTGGTGGACGTGAATAAGTGGCTTGATAGCCTAGTGACTAGGGGCGCGCTGCTGTACGCCGCCGCCGAGCCGGATTCGGTTGTGCAGAATGATGATGATCTGGTCAACGGCCGGATCAAGTTCAAACTGCGCGCCACCAGCACGCCGCCGCTGAGCCTGATCACCGCCGTGCTGAGCTATACCGACGAGGGCCTGCCCCGGTTGGTCGGTTGAGGGAGGAAAGAGAATGGACAAGAAACTGAACATCATCGCCCAGAAGTGCATCGACGACGGCGTGGAAATCAAGGGCTATGTCTCGGCTGATCTCCCCGAGTTTTCCAATGCCACAACCGAGGTAAGAGGTGCTGGCGTCATGGGCACCCTGGACGTGCCCAGCACAGCACAGATCGAGAGCGCCGAGCTGACGTTGAACTATCAGGGTATCGGTTCCGGTCGGGCACATTTGATGCGGCCCGGCAAGCACAGCATCGAGCTGCGGACGGTGCAGGACGTCTTTGACGGCGAGGGCGGTGTGCAGCCTCAGAGTGTCAAGATCTTCATCACCTGCTTTCTAAAGAGTACCGGCGGCGGTAGTCTGGAGAATGCGAGTGCTGTCGAGGGCAGCGCCACCTACGAAGTAGCCCGGTATGAGGAATATGTGGATGGCGTTGAGACCGTGCTAATCGACAAGAACAATTTTATCTACCGAATTAACGGTGTAGATAGCGGGAAACCGGTTCGGGGTTTCCTGGATTAAGGAGGACGTATGAACAACAACGGCGTTTTGAGGTTGTCGGCACCGATTATGGTGAACGGCAAAAGAGTTTCAGAAATCCGCTATGATTTCGACGCGCTGACGGTGGAGGACATCGTGTCACTGGGCCGCGGCCGGGAGAAGTACGGTCTGCTGGGCGGTGTAGTGAGCCAGGAGCTCGACCCGTTCTGTCAGTTCGCGCTGTTCAAGCGCGCCGCGATTAAGGTGGACAACAGCTTGGACGACAGCGATCTCGCCCGCCTGAATGCAAAGGACGGCGCGAAGGCCATGAGGCTCGCGCGTGATTTTTTCTTGCTGGGCGAGGAGACGGAGGACTCGGAGGAGTCGGAGGACCAGACCTTCGCCGAATGATCGCCGAAATAGGATTTGCGCTGCATATCGGTGGCCCGTGGCTGTATAGCATGCGGGCCACCTTGTTTCTGGACTACTTTGACGATCTAGCCAAGGCTGGTAAGCGACAGAGCGAGATCGTCAAGAAGCTACGTGATAAGCAACCGCAATATTCGAGCCGCGGGAAGCGCGGTCGCAGAAGGAGGTGACGGCGGATGGCAAAGACCCTTGAGACGATCATTCAGATGGGCGGTAAAATCGACCCATCACTGGAAAAGGCGGTACAGGCGGCAAGCAACGATTTGCAGAAGCTATCCGCCGCCGCGCTGAAGGCGAACCAGAAGGCCGAAATGGCGGTCGCGCAGAGCACGATGAAAGGCGCGCAGAAAACCGCCAAGGCGCAGTTGAAGGCCGAGCAGGCCAGTCAAAAAGCGCTGCTGCAAGAAGCCCTTCGCAACAACAAGACGATGACCATGGCGCAGAAGCGTCAGGCTATGGCTGACTTTGAACTGGATCAGAAGCAGGCCATTATAGATCTGGAGAAGCAGCACGCCGAGGCCAACGCAGAACTCAAGGCAGAGCAGGAAACCCAGCTGGCCTACTACAGCCAGGTTGCGGAGGCAGCTGAAAAAGCTGCCGGGAAGAAAAGCTGGGAGGAATCGACAAAGGCGATCCAGGCGATGGGGCAAAAGCTGGAAAGCGTCGGTTCCACCATCAAGAAGGTCGGGAAGGGCATCACCACGCATATCGCCTTGCCGCTGCTGGCGTTGGGCGGTAAATCGTATGGGCTATCGAAGGAATACGAATCGGAGCTTATGCAGGTCATGAAGGTCGCCGAGGGCACCGACGAGCAATACGAGCAGTTCAAGCAGAACATGCTCAAGCACAGCCAAGAAATGCCCATCACCTATCAGGAACTGTTAAGGGGTGCTGCGGCCGGCGCCAAGATGGGTATCCCGATTGACGACCTCGAAGGTTTTACGTTGGTCATGGCAAAGCTGGATACCGCCACAGACCTGTCGGCGGAATCGGCCAGCGAATCGGTAGCAAAGATCACCGGCGTGCTGGACGTTGGTGCGGGCAACCTGTCCAACATGGGTAGCTCCATCGTCGCGCTCGGCAACACTCTAGCCACCAACGAATCAGACATCGTCGACTATACCTACCGCATGATGTCCACCGGCGATGCGGTCAACATGGCCGCGGCGGACGTGATGGGGTTTGGCGCTGCGCTTCACGCATCCGGCATCGAGGCGGAGGCGGGCGGCAGCGCATGGTCGAAGCTGATGAAGAGCATGGAGGTCTCGGCCCAGGTCAGCGGGAAGATGGACGGTGTGTTGCAAAAGACCGGCAAATCCCTGCGTGAGATGGAGCTGATGGCATCCAATTCGCCCAAGGACTTCAAGGGCATCGCGGAATCCTTCGGGTTGACAACCAAGGAACTGAAAGGGTACCTGAAAGCCGCGGTGTCGCTGGAGGACTACGCCGGGATTGCCGGCGTCACGACGGACCAGTTCAAAAAGATGTGGGCGAACGATCCCACGGAAATGATGCTGCGGTTTGTCGAAGGGCTGGGCGGCATCAAGGACGAGAGTGCGGTCAGTATCCTTAACGACATGGGGTTGACCGAGGTACGCCTGTCCAATGCTATCCTGGCGGCGGCCGGCGCGCAGGAGTTGTTCCGATCGGCCATCGAGACGTCGCGCAAGGCGTGGGACGAAAACACTGCACTGGACAAGGAATACAACATGTTCGCCAGCACAACAGAAGCGCAGGACAAGATGCTGGCAAACAAGGGCGCAAACGCGATGGCAAACTACGGTGAAACGGTGGCCGAGGCGCTCGAACCCATCAAGACGAAGATCGGCGAGGTCATTGATGCGTTTGGGAACTTGGATAAAAACGCTCAGAGCGTCCTGGTAAGCAGCACGGCTTACGCCACGGCGGGCGGCGGCATTATCTGGGCGCTGGGCTCTGTTATCGAGAAGGCTGGCGTAATCACCAGCTTCTTCGGCAAACATCCGGGAGGCGCCGTGCTGGCGCTGGGCCTGACGAGTGCAGCGCTTGGAACGTGGTGGGTGGTCACGAAGATCCAGGAGGCCAACACAGCGCTGACTGAGCTGCAGACCGCGGCATCTGCCATCACGCTCGGCGTCGATGCGGAAAGCAAGAACGCCGTGCTCGCGGACATCCAGGAAGTGGCCGACGCGCTGGGCGACCTGACCGGACCGGAAGCAAGGCGGGCCAGGATGTACAGTCAATCCGTGAAAGCGGGCTACGGCGATCAGGAGATGTACGTAAAGGCGCTGGCCTACGAGCAGGAAGTGCTGCGGCAAAGGCGTGAGGCTGTTACCGGCGTATACTCCGATCAGATCATCGCGGCGCAGGAGCGTATGGCCGAAGCGGCCGCGCGCGGCGATACGGCATCTGCCGATCAGGAGAGTAAACTGATCTCCGATCTTCGGGCGGAACTACCTATTGCGCTGGCAGAGGCCAATGCCCAGTATACGCAATCTGTATCCGCCCTTGCAGACGGGATGCTGAGCCAGTACGGCGATATGTCGGCGCTGCTGGCGCAGAATGGCGAATACTATCAGGCGATCGCGCAGATCGATCAGTTCAAGCCAGATTGGATGGACGAGCATGCACAGGCTGAGTATCTGAAAAAGGCATTCCCGGAGAGTGTGCAGCAAGAATACCTCGCGGGCAGCCAGTACACCAGCTTTGACCAGATGGCCGATTCGATGGCCTTCGGCGAGTTGCTGGCGGCGTACGAGTCGATGTCCGATACAGTTGTGCAGGAGATGGCGAAGTTCGCTACGCCCGAGGCCATGTCGGAGATTGGCGCTCTGCTTGCCGCCATCGTCGAGGGTGAGAACGGGCAATTCCTGGACCCGAAATCGCTGTCCGGCGCGCTGTTGGACGCCTTCGCACTGATCGACTACGCCAACGCCAACAAGGGCATGTCGGAGGCGGGATACGGCGACGCGATGAGTTTCAAGCTGCCGCAGTTTATGGACCCGTCCGTGCTTGGTCAGATGCAGGGCGCGGCCGATGCGCAAAATGGCGCGGCGACATCGCTTAAAGGCGCAGGTGATAAATCACTGGCTGCTGCCACCAAGTCGCAGACGGCAGCGTCGAGCCTGGAAAGCGCGGGCGGCCGGCTGATTTCGGCCGCATACAGCCTCAGCAACGTACAACCGAAATTCTCTATAAACTTCTCCGTGCCGGGCATGGCGACGGGCGGAACGGTGACGGGACCGACGTTGTCTTGGATCGGCGAGGGGCGTTACGACGAAACCGTCGTGCCGCACAACGACAGCCCGAGGAGTAAGAGTCTGCTCGCGGAGGCTGCAGCTGGCGTAGGCCTTGGGCTTGGTGGCGGCGGGCAGGTGATATTCGCCCCGCAGATCACCATCCAGGGCAATGCCGACGAGGAAATGGTTAAGAGCGCGATTGACGACGTATTCGAGCAGTTCAAGGCATGGTACGCCGAGATTGAGACGGAGAGGGGGCGCACCAGCCTTGCCTAGTTTCGGCAAATGGGTATGGGACGACACCAACCTGTACGAAGCGAGCCCGGGCGACACATGGGATGACATCGCTACGTTGGCCTATGGCGACCCGATGCTGTGCTCGCTGCTGCTGCATGAAAACCCCGCCTATTGTGATCGGGTGGTGATGGAGGGGCGGGAGGTAATCGTCATCCCCATCATCGACGAGGAAAAGACCGAGCTGACGCCGCCATGGCGGAGGTGAACGCATGAAAGTGCTGTATGAGGGCGAGGACATCTCGAACGACATCGACGTGAAGGTGGCCATCGCAACCGACGCCGAAGGTGGCATAGCGGACACGATCCGGCTCCGCGTCGCGGATGTTGCCGCGCTTTGGTCCAAGTGGGAACCGAAACGCGGCGACAAACTGCGATTGACCGAAGATAAGTACGACACCGGTACGATGTACATCGACGACATCGCGCTGACCGGCGACGAATGCGCGCTGGGGGCGGTGAGCGTCAATCCACTGGCGCGCGCGGAGAATTTTCAGAGTTGGGAGAATATCACGTTCAAGCGGTTGCTGGGCGACTTCGCCAAGCGGTACAACCTGAAACTCGCGATGTACGATGCACCAAACCCAACCTATGGCAGGGTAGCACAATACGGCGGCGGTGACTTGGCCTGGTTGGCCCGCCGCTGCCAGTTGGAGGGCTGCCAACTCAAGCTGCACGACGGCAAGATGGTGGTATACGGCGAGCACGCCTACGAGAAAAAGCGGGCCGTGCACGAAATCGAGCTTACCGACAACACGAAGTTCCAATACCGCGCGCTGACCCACATGCTACGATGCGCCTGTGTAGTAGAAAGCAGCGATAATCGCGGCCGATTCGACGCCCCGAAAGGCGTGGGGCCTGTGATGCACGTGCGCGATGTGGCCGCAGGCAGCATCGCCGAGGCGGAGCGATTTGCCAAGGGCATCCTGCGTAATCAGAATAAATTATCCGAGACCCTGCAACTGGACTGGACGTTTGACAGCGAGATGGCGGCCGGGGAGACAATCGACGTGACAGGGCGAGCCGGTCTGGAAGGCACCTGGTTCCTGAGCGCTGTTCGACATGATTTGATCGCCGAGCGCAGCTTATTAACGATGAGGAGGCCGCTGGGATGGTAGAGCGGGGGCGCGTATCGAGCCTTGAAGGCAGCAGCGCGCGAGTGACTGTGCCGGAGCGGATGGACAGCGTGACCAAGCCGCTTTACATCGCGCGCGGCGCACTTGACGAGGCGAACCAACCCCCGCAACCGGGTACGCCGGTGGCCTTCGTGGAATTCCCGGACGGCAGCGGCGTCATTCTGGCCAGATTGGAGGGGTAGCGGGTGGAGGTGTTGAGCTGGGGCGGGCTGACATTGAAGGTCGACGGCTCGCAGATATACACGTTCAGCGATTTTGAGTGGACGGTTGGCTATACATCCAAGACCAAGGATGTGAAGAAGAAAAAGCCGAAAACCACCGCGAAGGCGCCGAACTTGGAACAGATCAGCTTTTCGGTCCTGCTGCTGGCCAGCATGGGCGTTGATGTGCAGGCGCAGATCGAAGCATGGAGGACCGCATGCAATGCCGGTGAGGCGAACGAGCTGCTTATCGGCGGTGCGCACGTCGGCGATGCAGGAAGTACGTGGCGTATCAAGTCGCTCAAGGTGAGCGACATGACGCACGACACAAATGTAAAGCCAACTGGTGCGCAACTGAGCATCAGCATGGACGAGGTTGCCGGGAAACCGCCGAAAGCGACGAACGGCAATGGGGGCAAAAAGAAAAGGAAGAAGGCCAAGAAAAAGGTGCCGTCCTCGACGAAAAGGCCGACCAGAACAAGCAGGCCTGTCGAGAAGTACCGGGACAAGAACGGGAACCTAAGCAATCGGATATCCATTTGGTAAGCACAAGGAGGGCGAAGCAGTGCGCACCATTCGATCGGACGATAAAACCCCGTTGCGGTGGGCGTCAAGCGATGATCGCGTCGCCGACAATGTGCGCAACATCCTGCGAATCTGGCAGGGAGAAGCTGCATTCGCCCGGCCGATGGGCATCGACACGGACGCGCCCGGCCGTCACGGGCCGACAGAACAGCGCAAGCTGGCGACAAGCGTGCGGGAGAACATCGCGGAGTATGAACCGGATGCTGTGGTGTTGGACGTCCGCGTTCTGCTGGATGCGATGGGCAATGCAGTAATCGAGGTGGATTTGGATGAATGAGTTGATCTTTTTCGATGGGGACGCCCAGACCATGATCGATGAAGCTATCGGCATCTTTGACAGCGTACTGGGCGAAACGACCGGAGAAGCAGACGAACGGCGGCTGGTGCTGATGGCGGTCATGCAGGTACTGATCGCGGTAGGCGCGCGCGTTAACCTGGCCGGGTTGCGCAATTTGGTCGATCATGCGGACGGCGCTTTCCTGGACGCCATCGGGAAAACTGCCTTTACCAAACGACTATCGGCGCGCCCGGCGACTACAACGATTCGGTTCTCGCTGTCAGTAATCCGCGCGCAAAACACAGTCATTCCGTCCGGTACGCGCGTGACGCCGGACGGCGAGTTGTTCTTCGCGACGGACGAAACAATCGTCATCACCGCAGGCAGTATGACTGGCGATTCGGCGGCGACGTGCGTCGAGGATGGCGTGATCGGCAATGGATACGCGATCGGCGCAATATCAACGCTGGTCGACCCAATCGCTTACGTCGCGTCGGCAAGCAACATCAACGCGAGCGCAGGTGGCAGCGAGGCTGAAAGCGATGTAAGCTATCGCGAGCGCATCATCATGGCGCCCGTGAGTTATTCGACCGCGGGCAGCAGCATGGCGTATGAGTATTGGGCACGTGCCGCGCACGCGGATATCATCGATGTGCGGGCGGTATCTCCGGCCGCTGGAGAAATGACCGTGGTCGTTCTGGTTGGCGGTGGAACACCGTCTCAGCAGGTGCTGAGCGCTGTGACGAACGCTGTTTCGAGCAGCGAGCATCGGCCGGTGACTGATCGCGTAACCGTGACCGGCCCGGAGATGGTGCCGTACAACGTCGAGTTGAAATACTACGCGCCCGCCGCGACCCTGTCGGTCGTGCGCGGCGCGATCGAGGGGCCTGGCGGGGTGTTGGATCAATACTACGCATGGCAAGGCGGTGCGCTGGGACGCGCCATCAACCCAGACAAGCTGCTGGCACTGCTGGTCGGTGCTGGCGCGGTGAAGGTGGAAATCACATCGCCTGTATATACAGCGCTGACTGCCAATCAAGCCGCCACCTTCGGCACCGCAGAGATAACCTGCGAGGCGCTGACGGAGGTGTGACTATGAATCTGGATGCAGCGGATGTCCTGCGGCTGCTGCCGCGATTCATGCGCAACGATCGGACGGCTGCCGCCCTGTGCGCCGCAATAAAGCCAACGCTTGATAAGCTGACAGGCGCGATCCGTGCAATGCACCTATTTCAGGTCGACGGATTGCCGGAGCGCATGCTGGACGAGCTGGCGAAGCAGCGCAATGTGCTTTGGTACGACTACAGCGCAGACGTTGGTGTTAAAAAAGCGCTGATCGAATCGGCCTACAATGTGCACCGTGCGATCGGGACAAGATCCGCCATCGAGCGCGTCGTGGCCGACTACTTTGGGGACGCGACGGTGCAGGAGTGGTGGGAGTACGGCGGGGAGCCGTTCCACTTCCGGATTTACACGAGCAACAGCGCGGCGGTGGCCGAGAACGGCGCGAAGCTAAAGCGGATCGTGGAGTTGGTCAAGCGGGCAAGCGCGGTGATGGACGGGATTTACGTGGAGACCAGCGGCACGGTGCAGCTTTATACCGCGATCGCGGTGCAGACCTACCAGGTGCTACAATTCAGAATGGAGTGAGATTGCGATGGGCTTCAGCGGGCAGCTTTTGACCGTCACCAACAAGGGCCTACAGGTTGACCTAAAGTGGCACGCGGGCGCGCAGCCGCACTTCACGCGGTTCGGGTTCGGCGAGGGGAGCCTTGCCGGAGCCGCGCCCGAGCTGCTGACGGACATGATCGCGCCGGTCTGCTACAAAGCGATGTCGTCTATCGTGGTGACGACCGGACAGGCGGTGGCGATGGTCACGCTGGACAAGGCGGACATACCGCGCGAGTTCGTGTGGCGCGAGATCGCGCTGTTTGCGCACGACCCGGACAGTGGCAACGAGATCATGTACGCATACGGCAACGCGGGATCGGCGGGGCAGGTACTGTCCCCGGTGTCCATGGACGCGCAGGTGATGCGGGTACCGATCAAGATCAGCCGGACGGACAATATCACCTTCGACGGCGGCAGCGGCGTGTACGTGACGGCCGAGGAAATGGCCGAGGCGCTGGCGGGCAAGGCATCGGCGGCTGAGTTGGAGCAGACGAAGCAAGACGTCACCCAGCAGCTGCAAGCGCAGAACACCGCCATCACGCAGCAGCTTGCCGCGCAGGATCAGGCGGTCGACAATGCGCTGGCCAACCTGCAACCCAAGCTGGTCACCGCCGACTACGTGCTGCTCGGCGGCGACGCGTGGACGGCCATCACCCACCCGGACGGGGCGTGGCAGCAGGAGATCGACGTGCCGGGGATGGGCGTGGAGCAGCGGTGCGCGGTGACGTATGCGCCGGGGCATCGCACGGCCTACGAGGAAGCGGGCGTGGCGGCCATCGATAATGACGTCGCTGGCAAGGTGCTGTTCGTCTGCCGAGAGAAGCCCACTGTCAACATCACAGTACGGATCGAGCCGAGATAGGGGGGGTAGTGGTATGGCTAAGGTGGTCAATAGGACGGGCGGGGGCAGGCAGAAGCAGCTCATCACCCAGTTAATCACTGAATCAGGGCCGTGGGTCTGCCCTCCGGGGGTAACGAAGGTCAACGTAAGGCTGTTCGGCGGTGGGGGAGCCGGTGGGCAGCGAAGTTCATCGGAAAGCACAAATATACGACCCGGTGGCGGCGGTGGCGGGCATATGGCTCACGGGCTGCTGGACGTAGTCCCCGGAGTCTCGTACGCAGTGACTATCGGTGCAGGGGGAATAAGTGTTGCTAATGGCGATGGCGGTGCTGGTGGTGTCACATCTTTCAGCAATAAGATGTCTGCGCCCGGGGGATCTGGAGGGAAACTCTTAGGTTCCGGTGGTGATGGGGGTACTGGTGGCGGCGGCGGCGGTTATGCAAACGAGGCCCAACCTGCGTTCGGGGGAAACGGCTCTTACGGCGGCGGCGGGGGCGGTGGCATGACCACGCTAACCAACCAATTTTATACCATGGGTGGCAAAGGAGGCACTTACGGCGGCGGGGGTGGCGGTGGAAAGTTTTCTTTAGGCGGTAGCGGCGGTACTTATGGGGGTAAGGGTGGCGACTACGATGAAAGGGCAGGTTTTCCGAATAGTGCTGAAAACGGCGTCGATACCTCGTCAACACCTTTAGAATTTATAGGGCAAGGCTTGCGAGGAAACGTGATCCCGGGAAATAACGTCATCGGTGGGGCTGCGGGTGGGGGCGGATATGGCGGCAACGGCGGGAACAGCCTTCACTACGGTAGTGACAGCCAAAGCACGGGAGGCGGAGGCGGAGGGGGCTACGGCGGCAATGGAGGCAATGGCGGGTACTCGAATGTCGGTGAGATACAGGGTGGGGCAGCGGGTGGCGGCGGGGGTGGCGGTTACGGCGATAATGGCACGTCAGCCGGCTACCCAAGCACAGGAACCGCATGTCTATACGGCGCCTCACACTTTGTCTATGGAGGTGGCGGGGGTGGTGGTGGGTACGGCGGATTCGGTAGAGGCGGTAGTGGCGTTTTCAAGAGCAACTACTCCGGTGCGGGAGAAAACGGGGCCTCTGGGGTCTGCGTTATCCAATACGTGGCGTAAGGAGGGATTAACATGGCGCGTCCATTGAATTTAACGGGGGGGGTACTAAACAGCTCATCACCCGTTTTATCACAGAGTCGATGACGTGGGTATGCCCTCAGGGGGTAACGAAGGTCAACGTAAGGCTGTTCGGCGGGGGTGGTGGAGCAGATAGCCTAAGTGGTGTCACCGTTCCACACGGACAAGCCGGTGGCGGCGGTGGGCATATGGCCTATGCCGTGTTAGACGTTACTCCGGGGAACAGCTACCCAATCACAATAGGAAAAGCGGGGATAACTTCTGGAACTCCTACCGCTGGCGGGGTTACATCGTTTTCGTCTTTACTATCTGCATCGGGTGGGAGCGCACCTTCGGGTGCGAATGGTGGCAACGGCGGCTCTGGCGGCGGCGGTAGAGGAAATGGCAAAGGAGGCAACGGCAGTTATGGCGGCGGCGGTGGCGGCGGCGGGGTACAGAATGACCCGGGTGGTCTTGGTGGTTCAGGCGGCAGCCTAGGCGGAGCGGGTGGGCAGGGTGGAACAGGAAAGACGGCGACACCAAGTGATCCAAATCCAGCATACGTACCCGGGAAAAGCGGTCAGTCTGGGACGGCTAGTGCTCCTGATTCGTTTGTAGGCCAACAAGCCAGCAACGGCGGTGCTGGCGGCGCAAGCGTAAACTCCGGTCAATACTACGGTGCTGCTGGTGGCGGCGGCGGCGGTGGTGGCGGCGGATACGGCAGTGCTGGCGGACGTGGTGGCGACGCATGGGTAAGCACCGAGAATTCTGGCGACCGTTATAGCGGCTATGGCGGCGGTGGCGGCGGATACGGTGACGCCGGCGGGGCGGGAGATCGGTATCGGTTAATTGGCAGCCTTAGCACTGGCGGTGCTGGCGGCGGCGGCGGAGCATTTGGTTTCGCCCGAGGGGGCGGCAATGTTGGGGGGGAAGTGGGGGAGGCTACGTCCGGTCTGTGCATTCTACAATACCAAATCTAGGGAGGTGGTCGTCCAATGAAATGCTTTCAAATTCTCGGTAGCTTCGTCCACTGGGACGCCTCGCGCCTTTACCCGTCAATCGCAGACATCCCGCCCAACACCTACGCCCCGGACATCCAATTCGTAGATGCGCCCGATTTCGTTTTCGAGGGTTGGGGCTTCGACGCCGACGCAGAGGGCGACGCGCGGTTCATCCAGCCCACGCCGCCCGAAGGCTGGCTGTACGACCCGGAGACGGGGATGTTCAAGCCAATCAACCCGCCGCCGGAGCCGGAACCGGAGCCCAACGCTATCGACCAACTACTCGACTACTTTGAAGGGAAGGTGACCAACAATGCTTGAGGGACTGACGCCGGAACAGCAGGCGCGCGCGGAAGCGATCAAGGCCCGGATGGACGGGCAGGCGGATGAACTTATCAAGACATCGGATGCGGTGGCAGAGGTGAAAGGCCTGGTGCTGACGCAGATGGGCGCGATGGCCGACATGGCCGAGATGATCATGGCCATGCAGACGGGAGGGACGAACCCGTGATTGACCTGTACGTGGCACTGATCAGGGCGGGCAAGCGGACGATTGAGAGCGTCCCGGATCGATACCGCGCGGAGGTTGAGGCGCGGCTGACAGAGGGGGATTGACGCATGGGCAGCGTCTTTTTTTATATCCTCACGGTGATTTTTTGCAGAAAGGAGAGGCAAAGAATGATTGAGTTGTACGCAGTGTTGATCATCAACGGCAAGCGCACGGTCGCGCAGGTGCCGACGCGGTACCAAGACGCCGTGCGCCAACTGCTGGCCGACGCCGGTTTGAATGAAAACGGCGATCCCATCCAGCCTGGCGCGTAGCGGGCGAAACGACCAGCGGGGCGGGCCTGGGCCCGCCCTATACCATGATACAGCGGGGGCGGGCCTAGGCCCGCCCTCACACCACTAGAAGGATTAGATACTCGCCGGGGCGATCAGTTCATTCGACCCTGTGCTTCCCCCGCCGCCTGAGGCGACGATTCTCTGCCGGGCCATCAATGCTGAGATCGAAATCATTGCCCGGGGCCAGATATATCATACCGACATCTTTGTACTCTACGCCGTCGATCACGATCGGTTCTTTAGACCGTTCGTTATCGGCGTCTTTCGGTTCATCTGTCACGGTGCGCCTCCCATATTCCGGAGTGTGCCTCTGTGACTGGGATTATACGCGCCGCGCCGTCCGATTGCAAGGGGCGCGGTATTCTCGGCCAATTTCCCAAAGGGGGTGATGGATTGCGGAGCAGAATCAGGTGGCTGCTGTCGCTGCTGCACTGGTTGCCGGACGTGACTTTTCTGCGCTGGGGGGTTCGCCTTGAGACCGGCCAGCGGTTGGAGCTCGACGAGCCGGTTACCTTCGGGGACAAGCTCGCCCGATTGAAGCTGGCCATGGACGGCCAGCACATGGCCAGGTACGCTGACAAGCTGCGCGCACGCGGAACGGCGGCGCGGGCCCTGGGCGACGCGGCGCTGATACCGCTGCTGGGCGTGTGGGATCGGGTGGATCAGCTCGATTGGACGCGGCTGACCTGCAAGTGCGTCCTGAAATGCACGCACGGGTCGCATTGCGGGGCGGTGTACGATCCCGCCACGGCCACGCCAGCCGAGCGGCGCAGGATCGCGCGGCTGCTGCGCCGGTGGATGGCGCGCAGTTGGTTCTGGCACGGCCGGGAGCCGCCCTACCGGTGGATACGCCCGCGCATCATCGCCGAGGAATGGAGCGCCGACGCGGCGCGCGACGACTACAAGGTGATGGTGTTCGGCGGCGAGCCGATGGTGATCCAGCACCACCGCAAATTCGGAGGCAAGCACACCATCGACTTCTACGACCGATGGGGAGGCAAGATGGGCGGCGTCGCCCGGCGCGGATACGCGACCACCGAGCGCCGCCAGATCGATCCCGTCATCGCGTCCCGGCTGTCGCGCGCGGCGCGCAAGGTGGCGGTGCTGGTGACCGACCGGCGCGGGCGGGTGTGGCCTTACGTGCGCGTGGACATGTACCTGGTCGCCGGGCAGGTCAAATTCGGCGAGATCACCTTCTTCGACGGCGCGGGCTTCGGAACCTATGACCCGCCCGGCATGGACGCCTGGCTTGGCAAGATGATCCCGGTGGGCGCGATGAACTGCCCGCAATGCCTCGCGCCGATGCGCTGGACGGTGAGCAGCGGGGAATTTGGCATGGGCAAGATCAGGGAGGACACCTGCCCCGGGTGCGGGCATAAGCGGACCATACAACTGGGGGTGGGATCATGACGGTGGAGGAAAAACGGGAGTACGCGGTCGCGCTGATGCGATCGATCAAGGGCAAGAACACATACACGCAGGGGAGCAAGCGCAACCGGGTATTCGCGACGCCCGGATACGGGGACTGTAGCAGCACGATCAACGCGGTCATGAAGCGCGTGCTGGGCTACGGCATCGGCAGCCGCACCACCGACCAGATCAAGAACCGGCACAAGCGCAAGGCGATCCGGCTGGACATCGCGATCAAGGGCGGGGTACCGGATATCACACAGTTGGTCAAGGGGGACTGCCTGTACTTCGCCGGCAACAGCGAGAGCCGACGTGCCTGTGAATACGTCGGGCATGTCGAGATGGTTGTGGGGAAAAACCAGCTCGCCGGTCACGGCAGCGGGAAGGGCCCGACGGGCAAGAACCTGACGACCTACTGCCGCAACCGGCAGAAGGCCAAGTCGCCCACGCGGCGCGGCAACCGCGGGCTAATCTGCGCGATCCGGTGGATCACATAAACGACGGAAGGGTGACAAGATGGAAAACCGACCGGTTGGGTTGCACGAGTTTGTAGGGCGCACGAACATGTGTGACGAGCGCTTTTCGCGCGACAAGCAGCGCCTCGACAAGCAGGAGGCGACGTTGGACGAGATCAAGATGCTGAACGTCAAGCTGACAGAGATGATCGAGCGTCATGACGAGGCGGTACGCAAGCACGACGACCGCCTGGCGGCCATCGAGAAGCAGCCGGCCGATACCTGGGGCAAGGTAAAAGCCGCGATCATCGGGGCCGTGGCCAGCGGCATCGCCATGGCCGCGATCAACCAAGTGCTCAACGCCCCGAAGTAGGGCGAGAAAGGAAGGAACCCGTGAAGAATAAAAAGAGGGTTGGCATCTTACTGGTGGCGTTAGTACTCCTGACCGCCATCTCGTTGTCAGCACAACCAGCCATTGCGGAGGCAACTCAGCCCGAATACCGCCCGATGATCGACCTGACGCAGGTCGTGACCGCGGTGCTGGGCCTGATGGCGACGGTGGTCACGGCGGTCGTGGTGCCGTGGCTCAAGGCCAAGCTGGGCGCGGAGAAATTCCGGGCCGGGCAGATCATGGCCACGTCTTTTGTGCGGGCAGCGGAGCAGTTGTATGGCCCCGGCAAGGGCGCGCAGAAGCTGGCCTACGTGAAGGAAGAACTCGAGAAGCGCGGTATTACATTCAACAATGCGCTGATCGAGGCCGCCGTATATGACTTGGCGGGCAGCTTCCAGGGCGACGAGGCTTCCCCATTCGAAGACGAGGACGACGACATCGAGAAAGACAAGGACAATCCTACTGATCCGGACAACCCGGCATAACCACTGTACATACATAGCGCCCCTTCTTTGCGTAACGCTTGGGAGGGGCGTTTTTGTTTTGGGTCTGGATAATCTTTGAGAAGCCAAGGAGGTCAATAAGAGCGACGAAGTATTTGCTCTCCATAATCACAACTTGCCATCCACTCAATCTTTTAAGTATTTTCCCGGCCTCCAATTGTGTGTAGATCAAGAACGTCGATCAGTATGTTCCATCGCTCCACGTTCGCTGATATTGCATGCGAATTATCTTCTACATTTCCAGCAAACACATTGTTTGAGAGCCCCGTCAGAGCCTTTCTAGCCTTAATCAACGAATCCTCAGACGGTACAAAGGGCTGATACTTACACCGAGATTCAGCGAAACCTGAAACTTCACTCGCCAACGTTCGCAGCGCATGTGAAGCGTCTCTGTAGGAATCCAATTCTATTCCAGCGCGTATACCCACCAATGGATAAGATATTTCGGGCGAATGCATGGTAAGCGCGTAGGCAATGCGTCCTTTAAGTTGAATGTACTCCTGCGCTGGGTTTACGAACTTGATCCTAAGGTACTCGCCTACCATAAACACAATGACGCCGCCTATTACTGCTGCGATGATTTCCATTAAGTTGTCACTTCTTTCATTAATAATCGAGTTAATATGACACAGTATAGCACGCCGAGAATCTATAAACAATACATTCTGCGCATAAAATTTTCAATTATTGACACAACAGTAAACGCATAGTACAATAAAATGAATGGATATGGTGGGAGGCAGTGAAATGAAGGACTGGGATACCCATGCAGCGATTTTCCCTCTGCTGCCCGGTAAACACCCATGAAAAAGCTACTTGCATTCCTGGTCCTTATCGCCTGGCTCCTTCCTGCCATCGCAGATACGACCGTCCAGTTCGTAGACGTCGGCCAGGGCGACTGCACGATCGTAAAGTCAGCCGGTCAAACGTTGATGGTCGACACAGGCCCGCCTGGGGCCCGCATGGCGGTTGAGGCGTGTCTGACGGCCAACGGTATCGACCGCATCGACACGCTCGTGCTGACCCACCCCCACGAGGATCATGATGGACTGCTCGGCTACCTGGCCAGCAGAGGCCCGATTGGCGCCTTGTACATGCCCGAGTACGCGGACGACGAGGAGGATTACGGCGATCTGCTGCGCAAGCTTGTCGGCAAGGGGACGCGCATCATCTATCCAGGCGTAGGCGATCAGTTTGCAATAGGGGATGCAACCGTGACCGTCCTGTCCGCCGCCGATCCCGCACGGTTTCCGGACAACATAAATCTGTGGTCGATAGTCCTGCGGATCGCGGACGGCCCCACGTCCGTAATCGTCACCGGCGACGCCGAGGATATCAATGAGTTCGCCATGATCGACGCGGGAATGGACTTGGATGCCGACATCCTTCGCGTAGGACACCACGGCAGTCACACATCTACGTCGGGGGCGTTCCTGGACACTGTGATGCCCACCGTGGCCGTGGTTTCCTGCGGTGCTGGCAATTCGTACGGACACCCACACCAGGTGGTTCTGGACGCCCTGTATGATCGGCAAATACCCGTAATGCGCACGGATATCAACGGAACGGTCACGGTCAGAATTGACGCAGAAGCGTACGCAATACAGACAGAAAAGTGATTGGGAGGAACCGCGATGAGAAAGCGTAGGGGCGGATGTTTCACCATCCTAGTTATCCTGATCTTGCTCGCAGGGATAGGCCAACTCGGTGGACGCAAAAGCACTTCTACCTCGCCGGCGGCAGTCCGTACTCCGGCGGCTCAATCGACCGCTGCCATTCCATCACCGAGCCCGACGCCGTTGCCATCGGCAACTTTGAGGCCGACACCAACAGCAGCGACTGTCAAGGGCGCGATCACCACGCCTTCATCCGTGCCCACTACTGCGCTGCAGCCTACGCCCAACCCGTCGTCAAAGCCTACACCTACCCCAACACCGCGTCCGACGCCTACGCCAGTTCCTACGCCGACATATAGTGCTCTTGCCCCAGGTGCCAAAGGAGATGACGTCCGGGATTTACAGGAACGCTTAGTCGAGTTGGGCTACGCTATCGGGTCAGCCGACGGTCAGTATGGCGGCAAAACCAAAGCTGCTGTGAAGGCGGTCCAAGTTCTCGCAGGGCTCCGGGTCACCGGTACCGCGGACGAGGAAACGCAGGAGGTCATTTGGGGGCGATATGCGCCCACACCACAGCCGAAGCCGACACCTACGCCGAGGCCCACTCCGAGGCCAACGCCGGAGCCAGAACCAGTGGACGAAGGCACGGACTACATCTTGAACAGGAACACGAGGAAATTCCACTATTCATGGTGTAGTAGCGTTGACCAGATGAAGGAAAGTAACAAAATATACTTCACCGGGACCAGTGAACAAGCGCAAAGAAAGGGATACGTCCCATGCAAGCGTTGCAATCCGTAGCTCAAGATCATACATGTGGCCCGAAATGAAAGGAGTTGTGTAAGCCACCCCCCGCTTCGGCTACATGCCGGGCGGGGGCTTTTTTTGTTGTCGATCCGATGGCATAATGGCGGGTCATGCCGAATCCGCGAAGCGTGCATACTACCCGCGAGGTGATGAATCATGGCAGTCGCGCACAAGACCACAATCGCATTTTCGCTGGTGTCCATCCCAGTATCGATGTACACGGCCACGCAGGACAACGACATCCATTTCAACCAGCTCCATGACGCGGACGGTCAGCGAATCCGGTACAAGAAGATTTGCGGGCATTGCGGCACGGAAGTCGAGAGCAAGGACATCGTGAAGGGGTACGAGTACGGCAAGGACAAGTACGTGACCATCACGGACGAGGACATTGAGAACGCCAAGTCCGCCAAGGACAAGACCATATCGATCCTGCACTTTGCTAATCTCAACCAGATCAGCCCGGTCTACTACGAGAAATCATACCAGGTCGTGCCCGAGGCGGGCGGGGAGAAAGCGTTTGAGCTGCTGCGTTCGGCGCTGATGGCGCAGCAGAAGATCGCCATCGGCAAGACCGTCATGGGCAGCCGTGACACGCTGATGGCCATCATACCGCGCGAGGAAGGCATGCTGATCCAGACGATGTTTTTCGCGGATGAGATCAAGGACTTGCCCAAGACCTACAACAAGCCCGAGGTTTCGGAACAGGAATTGAACATGGCGCGGATGCTGATCGATTCGATGGACGCACCTTTCATCCCCGACGCCTACCACGACGAATATCAGATGAAACTGCGCGCTATGATCGAGGCAAAGATACAGGGCCGGGACATCGCGCAGGCCGCGCCTGAGCCGGGCACTGTGATCGACCTGATGGACGCGCTCAAGGCCAGCATCGAAAAGCAGCAGTCACAGGACGAAATCCGCAAGAACAGCCCGGTGTATGCCGGCACCCGCTGACATGGATCTGTTTGAGACAAAGGACGTGCGGCCCATGCTGATCGGCGAGGCGGGCCCGGCTTTCGATTCGCCGGAGTACATCTACGAATTGAAGTTGGACGGCGTGCGCTGCGTTGCCTATCTGGGCGATGGCAGGACCGAGTTGCGCAACAAAAGGCTGATTAACGTGACCAACACCTACCCGGAGCTGGGCGATATGCACCAGCAGGTGAACGCGCGCTGCATTCTGGACGGCGAGGTATTCGTGATGAAGGATGGTAGGCCCTTCTTCGCCGAGATACAGCGCCGGGCGCTGATGAGCGACCGGTTCAAGATCGCGCTGGCAGCAAAGCAGTTGCCGGTCAGCTTTACGGCGTTCGACATCCTGTACCGGGACGGTGAGGACTTGATGCATCGGCCACTAATCGAGCGCAAGCGCATGCTGAGCGAGACGGTCTCGCGCGAGACCGACCGGTTTGCCGTGTCGCGCGTGATCGAGAACAACGGAGTGGCGCTGTACAATTTGACCGTCGAGCAGGGCCTTGAGGGCATCGTCGCCAAGCGAAAGGACAGCCTATACCGCGTGGACAAGCGCACGCGCGACTGGATTAAGTGCAAGAACCTGCTCGACGATGATTTCGTGGTGTGCGGATACATCGAGAAGGAGCGCGGCGTGGTCAGCATCGTGACGGGCCAGTACGATGAGGGCGAGCTTGTCTACAAAGGGCATGTTACGCTGGGGGTGTCGGGCCGCGACTTTCAGCGCATCAGGGACGCGCCGCGCCGCCGCCATCATCCATTTGCCGCGCTGCCAGAGGGCAACGAGACGGCGGTTTGGATACAGCCCGACCTGGTTTGCACCGTCGAGTACATGGAGAAAACGAGCGGCGGCGGTCTGCGCCAGCCGGTGTTCAAGGGGCTGAGGGACGATAAAGCGCCCGAGGAATGCACCGCTTTATGAAATCTGTTGGGATTTGCCAGTTGACAACCGCGAACAGTTGTTTTATAATCAGCTCAAACAGATGTTCGTGAGGCGGTGAAACGGCATGGGCCGGGTGATTCTGCATTCCGACGCCAACAGCTACTATGCGTCGGTGGAGTGCCTGTATACGCCGTCGATCCGCGAGAAGCCGGTGGCGGTATGCGGCGACCCGGAGGCGCGCCACGGTATCGTGCTGACCAAGAACCAGATTGCGAAGAAGTTCGGCATACAGACGGGCGAGGCCATCTGGCAGGCGAAGCAGAAGTGCCCGTCGCTGGTGGTGGTGCCGCCAGACTATGACCTGTACGTGCATTTCAGCGAGAAGATGCGCGCGATCTACGCGCAGTACACTGATCGCGTGGAGGCGTTCGGCCTGGACGAAAACTGGATCGGGCTGACGCAGCCGGGGATGGACATCCGGGAGGGGACGCGCATCGCCCACGAAATCCGGAGCCGGGTGCGCGAGGAACTGGGGATCACGGTATCGGTCGGGGTGTCGTTCAACAAGGTGTTCGCGAAGCTCGGCAGCGACATGAAGAAGCCGGACGCGGTGACGGTGATCGGCGAGGACGGGTACCGGGAAAAGATATGGCCGCTGCCGGTCTCGGAGCTGCTGTACGTCGGGCCGCAGACCACGAAGAAGCTGATGAAGGCGAACGTCAACACCATCGGGCAACTGGCGAACATGGACCTGACGGCGGCGGAAGGGCTGCTGGGCAAGAACGGCGTGATGCTCAAAGCGTTCGCGATGGGATTGGACGAATCGCCGGTCATGAAGATGACGGCGACCGAGGCGGTCAAATCAGTCGGCAACTCCACCACGCCGCCGCACGACCTGGAAAGCGACGAGGACGTGAAGCGGCTGTGCTACCTGCTATCCGAGAGCATCGCGCGGCGGCTGCGCGCCCAGGGGTTCCGGGCCGGCGTGGTGTCGATCAGCGTGCGCGACGTGAACCTTACGACCAACGGGTGCCAGCGCAAGCTGGGCGATGCGACCAGCAACACCGGCGAGATCGCGCGCATGGCCTACGCGCTGTACATGGAGCGATACCGGGCCCGGCTGCCGCTGCGGTCGATGGGGATCAGTTGCGGGTCGCTGGTGCCCGAGGACGCGCCGGTGCAGCTATCCATGCTGGGCGACGACGCCGCGCGCGAAAGGCGGGACGCGCTGGAGCGGACGCTGGACAGCCTGCGGTACCGGTTCGGGCATCAGGTGATCCAGCGCGCGGTGGTGCTGGCCGACCGACAGTATGCGGCGATCGACCCAACCACGCAGACCATACACCCGGTGGCATTCTTGAGGGAGGATCGGGGTGTGAACTATGCAAGACCGTCGTAACCCTCTCAAGGAGTACCTGCGCGTGCGCGTGGACTGCGAGCCGGACGGGCGCATGATCCCGCTGGCCATCTACCCGGACGAGGGCGGGCCGGAAGTGATCGACAAGGTGCTGGACGTACGCGAGGCGCCGTCGCTAAAGATGGGCGGCCAGGGGGTAAGGTATACCTGCAGGATGCGCGGGCAGGAAATCTACCTGTTCTGCGACCGGGGACAGTGGTTTATGGAGGGATAAGCATGTGCGGGCGCTACTACATCGAATCGGACGACGTGGCGGAGGAGCTGCGGCAAATCATCGAGGCGGTCAACCGGAAGGCGACCGAGGACATGCGCGTCAAGACGGCGGGCGAGGTCTTCCCTACCGACGTGGTGCCGGTGCTGGCCGAGAGCAAGGCCGTGCCCATGAAGTGGGGATACAGCATGGCGCAGGGCCAGAAGCCGGTAATCAACGCACGCAGCGAGACGGCGGGCGAGAAGCCGATGTTTCGCCGGTCGATGGTGGAGGCGCGATGCCTGATCCCGGCCAGCGGTTACTACGAGTGGGAGCCGCAGGATGGGCGCAAGCAGAAGCGGGCGCTGTATGCGCAGGCGCCGGTGATCTACATGGCCGGGCTGTACCGGCAGGAGAAGGACCTGGCGCTGCCCTGCTTCGTGATCCTGACGCGCGCGGCCGCGCCGGGCATCCGGCACATCCACGAGCGCATGCCGGTGATCCTGACGGGCGAGCAGCGGCGTGCCTGGTTGGCGGGCGGCGCGGACGCGCGGGGGATCATCGAGCGGGCCTTTGAGGGGATTGAGAGCCGGGCAGTATAGTGAGCGGGAACGACGGGAACATCCAGCGAAAACGCTGGGTGTTTTTTATTTGGGCCGAAGAGTTAGCCATAACGAGGCAAATGCAAACTGAGCGGGGAAAAGGGGCGAAAACCATGCGCATTAACGAAATTTTGGAGCGAGTTTACCACAATTACGGGATATGGCAAACTCAAAAGCGAAAACGTATGCGGATTTGAAGGAGGGGCACAGCATGAACATGGTGGATTCGATCAGGAACGAGGAGCAGTTGAACCGGGTGTTTGAGTTGGTCAAGGGCAAGGGGCTGCCCGAGCTGTTGTTTCTGTGCGGGATGAACTTCGGGCTTCGCATCTCGGACATGATCGACCTCAAGGTTGGCGACGTGCGCAAGAGCCACGTGAGGCGGCGGGAGCAAAAAACCAGCAAGCAGACCATCATCCTCATTAACCCGAGCGTGCAGCGACGATTGAATGTGTTGCTTTCCGGGCGAAAGGACGATGAGCCGCTGCTCATGTCCCGCCAGCGCAGCCGCGCGACCGGGCAGCCCAAGGCCATCACGCGCCAGCGGGGGTATCAGATCGTGGGCAAGTTCTGCCGCATGGCCGGGTGCGATTTCCCGGTGGGCAACCACACGCTGCGCAAGACATTTGGGTACTGGCATTATCAGCGCTTCCATGATGTGGTATTCCTGATGCGGCACTTCAACCACTCGGATCAGAACGTGACGCTCAGATACATCGGCGTCTGGCAGGATCAGCTGGACGACCACATGAAGAAGTTCAAACTGGGATGCTGAACGCCGCCCGGCGAATATGGAAAGTGCCGGGCGGCGTTTGGTATCTGAAATTGGTGGACGGCGTTTACTCCACGCCTGTCAGCGCGCGGGCGCAAGCCTCGATGCCGGTCGACGGGAAATAGCGGACCGGCACATTGTTGGCGCGCGCGATGCTCACGGCGCGGTAGAAATCCGAATGCCCCATGTATTGCGAAGCGAACCAGAGCTCGGACGCGCCGCGCACGTCGGCGTCAGTGAAGGTTACATCGGCCGGAATGAACTTGGCCTGCGGGAACAGCTCACGCATGCGGCGCGCCCAGGTGTCGCGCCCGCCGATCGACAGGATGCCGGGCGGGAGATCGCGCAACCTGGCCGCTTCCGGGATGGGTTCGCCGGTCTCCGCCTGTTGGGCGGCGTAGAGCGCGGTGCGCAAGGCGGCAAGCTCTTGTCGGTCGGCTTCAAGCGACGCGGCGCGCGCTTCCGCCGCCGCCAACTTTCTGGACAGCTCATCAATCTGCTTGTTGGCTATGGTCAGTTGGTCTATGGTGTTTTTGCGCTCGTTCTCAGCCCGCTCGGCGTCGCGCCTGGCGGCTTCCACCGCCACCACCTGGTCGTCGCGGAAGGATTCGAGGCAGAAAGCGCGGTCCTGCTGTATGGCGCGAAAGGTCAGCGCCCACAGGGCAAGGTCTTTCGCGGCTTCGTCGTCGCCATCCGAGGCCAGCACGCAGGCGGTTTGATCTGCGCTCGTGAGGTAGATGCCATCCACATATTCATCGATGCTCATGCCCATGGCGTCGGCCAGCAGTTCAACCGGTCGATAGCGATCGGCGCCGAACGCGTCGGCGATGCCCGTCTCGCCGGGCAGGACGACGCCTGAGAATAGTATGCGGGCCTTGGCCTTGTGGGGGTGCATGCGGTCGGTAAAAACGGGTCGAACATCTTTCCAGAACGCGTCGTATCCGTTCAGCAAATCCATAACCTCGCGCGTGTCCTTGTCGCCGACGAGTGCGCGCCCGGTCTTGGAAACCATGGTTACCGCCGCGACCAGCATATCAATCGTCTGATTGTAGGTCAGGCGCGATTTGGGCCCATGCAGGATGAACGGTATGCTTACCGCCGCGTCATGCGGCATGGCGGACAGCGCCTGCCATACGGGCCGCCAGCCATCGCGCAATATGGCGAGCACATCGTCCACGTCCAAAGCGCACAACAGGACGCCCAGCGCGCGCCTGGCCATAATGGCCTGCTCGGCGCGGCCGCTGACGATTACCGGATGGTTGTAGTAATCGGATTGGCGCGCTGCGGCGTGACAGGCGGCGCGGTTGAGTTTGAACGTTGCCTGCAAGCGGCGGCGGCACTTTTCATTGCGCGCGATGGCCGCGGCCAGGTATGGGGTGGCGTCGAATCTGTACTGATCCATGGGATACCTCGATTCTGAAATTGATGGGCGGCGTTATGGCGTGTATGAACGTGGTCATTGACGGCCATGATTCCCGGATCGCTCGCGCACCAATTGACGCCGTTTTGCCTCGGTGACGCGGCTTATTTCCCGCCGCCCAATCTTGCGGCAATCGTCCGAGCAGTAGACACAGCGTTCAGACGTGCCGTGAAATGAACTACCGCAGATTTTGCATGTTAGGGTGTACTTGCCTATCCTGCGAAGTTCGTTGATCCGCTCACGGTTATTCGCGTTCCAGTCGCGTGACTGAGCGTTGTCAATAAGCTTGACTGCCTCCGGCGCGCATTGCTTACAGTATTTTTGCAAACCTCCCTCAACGACATAGGGCTCGCCACACACGGCGCACGTATCAGTGCTGCCGATCGGTCGAACCTTTCCGGCTCGCTTCCTAGCCGCCGCTTCCCTGCCATGACGTCGCTTGCGTTCAGTTCTGCACTCCGGACAATACCATGCGCGCGGACCACCCCGGAACGCCTCGCCACATTCGCGGCACGTCCGCTCGGCCAGGGTGGATTTGGCGAACGAGGCGGCCGGTCGGACGGGGGCGAGCCCCGACGCATCGGGCAGGGGATCGTCGATTGCGTCGGGATGTTGCTTTTGACGGCGCATGCGCACCCAATTTGAGTTGTAATCTCTCTGATGCTTTTTCGTACAGTCTGGACAGCGTTTCGGCGCACGTGCGCTTTCGAATTCCGCGCCGCAGTCAACACATGTCAAGATGCGAGATTCTGCTTTTCGTTGGCCTCGAACTCGGGACACCGGCTTGCCTTGCATAGCCATTACATTTCGCACTGCCGCACAGCGCGCCGAGCAGTATAATTCATTGGGCATACTCGGCACAAAGTCTGCGCCGCAATTCTGGCAAATGCGCGGCATGGCCGCCTTTAAAAACCCCGGTCTCTTTCCTCGAGTCTTGGAGTATCTCTCCGTATAGTAATCTATGAGATTCTGCGTATTACACTCCGGGCAGCATGTACTTCTGCCGCCCGGATACACATATGGCTTGCCGCATTTCGCGCAATGATACTCCTGCCCGACCTTTCGGCTCTTGTCGGTTGTGCTGCTCACGCCAGCGCCGCCTTTATCGCGGCCTCAACCCACGCCGACAGAGTGGATCCGTTTTGCGCCGCAGCCTGACGTGCGCGCGCGAGCGTTGCACTATCGATCTGTGCGTGCAGCGCCGTCACGCTGTCATCCTCGGAGATCGCGCCGAAGGTTTCCTCGTACTCGTCCGCGGTAAGGTTGATCTCTGCCCACTCGCGCGCGGCGTCGTAGGTTAGGGGGATCAACTGTTCTCCGCCGCTCCAGCTATTCTGTCCGAGTGTCCTGGCGTACTTCGTCGCTGCGCCGCCCTCTCCGTGCAAGAAGAACTCGCCAGTGCGCTTCTGGTACAGGTCTTCGCTTAACCAATACAGATCGCCCGGCATTCCGTCGTCGTGGCCGCCTATCCGCTTTGCCTTCTCGGTATCGTACACCTTGTTCGCGATGATCTTTTTCATGGTTCCTCTCCTTCTCCCGGTCTTTCGCCCGGCCGGGAGGGCGTCTGGCTTATCGTTAAACGCTGTACTTTTCGCGCAGCTCGTCGAGCTTTTTGCGCGCTCTGTCGTACTCTTTGTCGCCGTATGCGATGCCTTCCGCAAGTCTCAACCCGTCGTCTAGTCCGTATGCGCCGCCCATCATGCCCATCGCGGCGAGCATGCCCCGTGCGTAAGCGTGCATAGCGTCCGCTTGCGCCGTCACATCGCGCGATACGTCCCGCATGCCTTCGGGGTCAATCGCGTCGTCCACTATCTTTTTTGCCCGCGTAATGTGCTCGGTCGCCGTAGCCAGTACGGCGGTTTCTTCGGCTGTCATCTCGTCGTCCATCACAAACTCCTCGCAAAGTGTCATTGTCTTCTCCTTCTCCCCGCTTTTGGCCGGGCGGGGGCGGCTTGTCCTTACCACTCTACGATCTCATCCTTGTACTGTTCGATAAACGAGCCGGTCAGCATCCATCCGATGTTGCTGTAGTCGATGTCCGGCACCCAACCGTTTTCTTCCTCGTATGCGCTCAGCGCGGCCTCCACGATCTCTGTCACATCCTCGGCTACATCTTGATCCAGCACGGCCGGATACTCATCAATCTCGTCTTCGGCGTACATCCGCTCGACTTCGGCCAGTGCAGCGTGGCGATGAGAGCCAGTTAGGAGCGATTCGCCGCACACCAAGATCGGGCAGCCCTGCCAGCCGTTCTCAATCATGCTTTGGGCCAGTGCGCGCACCCTCTGCGCATCCACGTTGTTGATCTCTTCATACCGGCAAATCTGGCTGTACTTCATGGTGGCGACCTCCTTGTGTGATCCCTTGAACTAACTCTATTATACGCCAATCTTCGTACAAAGTCAAGCAAAGATTAGATAATTAACAAAATTAACATTATGATATGCGAAGAGAAATGCCCCTTCCTGGTATTGAGGCTATGTTTGCGCGCATGAGTGAGGGATTTGCATCGATGCTAAACACACAGTATAGACCAGCTAAACCCATGTGCAACTTCTGTGCAACTTAATTTTCCGACACGTCAAACCGGAGGCTCCAAATCCCCTTGATACCATTGACTTCTCGCACCAGTGCGTCCAATTTTCAGCGGTTCATACCCGGAGTGTCACCTGTTCGAATCAGGTCGCCGCTACCACGGAAACCCCCGAAATCATTGAGATTTCGGGGGCCTTGCTTTTTCAGTCGTCGGAGTGGCCGCGGGCTTGTGCAACGGTTCAATCTCTTTTTTC
>NZ_JBISDI010000035.1:0-41147 GCF_051162045.1 Anaerozeibacter quisquiliarum | reverse complement strand
GGGGTGGGGACATGAAGTATATCCTGGCGCACGACCTGGGCACGTCGGGCAACAAGGCCACGCTGTTCGGCGAGGACGGCGCGCTGATCGGCAGCACGGTGTACAATTACGCGACCGACTACTTCAACCAGACCTGGGCGGAACAGGACCCTGAGGACTGGTGGCGCGCGGTGTGCGAGACCAGCAAGAATCTCATTGCAAAGACAGGCGTCGCGCCCGGCGACATCGCGGCCGTCAGCTTCAGCGGGCAGATGATGGGCTGCCTGTGCGTGGACAGGCAGGGCAAGGCGCTGCGCAAGTCGATCATCTGGGCCGACCAGCGCGCGCAGGCGCAGCAGGCGGCGCTTGCCGAGAAGATCGCCCCGCGCGACTACTACCGCATCGCCGGCCACCGCAACAGCGCCAGCTACGGGCTGCAAAAGCTGATGTGGGTGCGCGACAACGAGCCGGACATCTACAGGCAAACCTATAAGACGCTCAATGCCAAGGACTTCATCGTGCAGCGGCTGACCGGCGCGTTCTACACCGAGCCGTCGGACGCCACCAGCATGGCCTGCCTGGACCTGAAGGCATTCAATTGGTCGGAGCGCCTGGTCGAGCTGTCCGGGATCGACCCTGACAAGCTGCCCGAGATTGTACCCAGCACCTTCGTGGCGGGCGGCGTGACGCGCGCGGCGGCCGAAGCCACCGCTCTCAAGGCGGGCACGCCGGTGGTCATGGGCGGCGGCGACGGGTTGTGCGCCAACGTGGGCGCGGGCTCGGTGAAGCCGGGGAAGACATTCAGCTACGTGGGCAGCTCGGCGTGGATCGCGTCCACCAGCGACCAACCGGTGTTCGACGATCAGATGCGCACGGTGACCTGGGCGCACATCGTGCCCGGCAAGTACGCGCCCAACGGCACGATGCAGTCGGCGGGCGGCGCGTATAACTGGCTCAAGAGCCAAGTCTGCCAACGGGAGACGCTCGAGGCCGAGGCGCGGGGCATCAGCCCCTACGAGCTGATTAACCGGGCGGTGGCCAAGAGCCCGATCGGCTCGAACGGCATTATCTTCCTGCCCTACCTGCTGGGCGAGCGCGCGCCGCGTTGGAACGTGGACGCGCGGGCCTGCTTTCTCGGCATCAAGATGGAAAACGAGCGCAAGGACCTTTTGCGCAGCGTGCTCGAAGGGGTGACGATGAACCTGTCAATTATCCTCGATATCCTGCGCAAGCACATCCCGATCGAGGAAATCCTGGTGATCGGCGGCGGCGCGAAGGGCGCGGTGTGGCGGCAGATGATGGCCGACGTGTACGGCGCGCGCATCAAGGTGCCCCGGCTGCTCGAGGAGGCCACCTCGATGGGCGCGGCGGTGACCGGCGGCGTGGGCGTCGGGCTGTTCAAGGATTTCGACGCGATTGAGCGCTTCATCGAGGTCACGTCGGTGCACGAGAGCGACCCGGCGGCGGCCCGTGCCTACGGCCCGGTCAAGGAGCTGTTCGAGCTGTGCTACCAGTCGCTGCTGCCCGTGTACGCCAAGATGGCGAACCACTAAGAGAAAGCGAGGCATACGTCCATGCAGGAACCCAAGCTCTTCATGCTGCTGCCCGAGCAACTGGTGTGCACGCCCGACGGGATGGAGGTGCATCCCGAAACCGGCGACTTGATGGCCAATTGCGTAGGAGAGGGGTATCCGTCCCCGCGCGCCTCGCAGCTGTCGGTCAGGCTGTGCCGGTAACGAAGATGGACGAGTTCAAGCCTTCCTCTCCCATGATGCGCTTCACCCGCTTGTAGCTGGCCGTATGGCCATCCCGGCGAAGCTATCCGCAGATTCGATCCACGCCGTGGGTGCCTGCAGGGTTCGGTGCAATGGCATTGATCATGATCTTTCAAACCTGCCCCTCATATGAATTTCAAATTCGTATCGCCCGGCGATGATCTTTACTCGGTCGGCACAGACGACGTTATCCTGGCGGAAGCAGGTGCGCATCATATAGACCAGGGCGGTTCCTACGGGCACGCCCAGCATTTCCGCTTCCTCAAAAGTGGCTGTGCGCGCGGTGATGTGATCGACGGCGGAATCCAGCACGATGCCGTAATGCTCCTCTAGAAACGCGTATAGGCTTGAGAACTTGCCGGAAAATTTTTCGATATTGGGGACCAGTTCGCAGCGGATATAGTTATACATGATCGCGATCGGGCTTTCGTCGGCCATTTGGATGCGCTGAATGCGCACGACCTTCTGGCCCGGCTCGATGCGCAATGCAGCGGCGATCTTCGGGAATGCCTCGACATAATCGATGTGCATGCTCTTGGCGTACACGCGATACCCCTTGCGCTCCAGCGTTTCCGTAAGGGAGGTCACCGTGTTGAGGTTTTGCTGCGTGTTGTAATTGAGCACCTCCGTCCCGCGCCCTTGTTTGGTTCTAAGAAAACCCTCGCGCGACAGGATATCAACGGCACGCCGAACCGTTGTTCGGCTGACGGAGAACATCTTTTCCAGCTCGGGTTCGGTCGGCAGCAATTCGCCGATCCCATATTCGCCTTCGATAATCTGCCGCCTCAACTGATTGTAGACGCGGGCATATGCCGGAGTCTTATCCATACCGATCCACCTTACCGTACTGTTGTAGTTTCAACCTTATGACATTATAATCTTTCCGTCGATCCTCTGTCAAGCGATTCCCTTGTGTGCGAAACATAATGCTGAATTGTGTGGAAATCGAATGGACGAGACTACTGCGCCTGAACTGCGCGAGTGTTTTATATGGAGTTTTGCTAGATATTCGGGAATATAATGTGAGAACATTGTGGCTTGACGTATAAACATAGCTATGTTATTATGATTGTGCATTCGTGATGTTCCGACTTGATATGCCTCGGAGGGGACGTATGAAATTTCTCGCGTATGATCTGGGTACCGGCGGCGTAAAGGCTTCGCTGTACGACGAGGGCCTGAATACCCTTGCCAAATCGGTCATCGACTACGAGACGTATTATCCTGAGCACAATTTCCACGAGCAGCGCCCCGAGGATTGGTGGCGAGGCGTTATCAAGAGCACGAGGCAGTTGCTGGCAGAAGCGAAGGTTTCGCCGCAGGAGATACGCTGCGTCGCGCTATCCGGGCATAGTTGCGTGGCCGTGCCGCTCGATGAACAAGGTCGGTCGCTCGTCGAGTACGTGCCCATCTGGTCGGATACGCGCGCGGCGGAGCAAGCGAAGCGTTTTTTCGAACAGGTCGACGGCGACCTGTGGTATATGACCACCGGCAATGGATTTCCCGCGCCCTGCTATTGCCTGTTCAAGCTTATGTGGTACAAGCAGCACATGCCCCGGATGTTTGGTCAAATCCGCCAGGTCGTAGGCTCGAAGGACTATATCAACCTAAGGCTCACCGGAAAAATCGCCATCGACCATTCCTATGCATCCGGAACCGGGGCGTACGATCTCAAACAGGGTAAGATGTGCGAGGATTTCTTCGAGGCCGCCGGGATACCTTCTTCCTTTTTCCCAGAGATCGTGCCCTCACACAGCATCGTTGGCTACGTTACCGAGGAAGCGGCACGAGAGATCGGCCTCGCGCCGGGAACGGCGGTGGCCTGCGGCGGCGTTGACAACGCCTGCATGGCGTTGGGAGCCGTGGGGCCCCAAAGCGGTCAGGTCTACGCTTCGCTCGGCTCCTCCAGTTGGATTCCCGTCAATTCCCGCGATCCCATCTTGGACGCTGTCAAGCGCCCTTACGTGTTCGCGCATATTCAAGAGGGCATGTTCACCTCCGCGTTCTCCATCTTCGCCGGCGGCAGTTCCCTGCGTTGGGCGAAGGAAAACCTCTGCTCCGAATGGGGCGAGGACGCCTATGTAAAGATCGAGGAGCTTGCCGCAAACTCGGCGGTTGGCGCGAACGGCATCCTGTTCAACCCCAGCCTCGCGGGCGGCACATCGCAGGACAAGAGTGTGAACATTCGCGGCGGCTTCGTCGGCCTGAACCTGGGAAGCACCCGCGCCGACATGCTCCGCGCAGTGCTCGAAGGAGTGGCGCTCAACCTGCGCTGTTCGCTGGAGTATTTGAAGCAGAAAGCCCGGCTGACCGATCAAATTCTGTTCTGCGGTGGGGGCAGCCAGATGCGGCTGTGGATGCAGATCTTCGCGGATGTGTTCGGCATGGACATCATCAAGACCAACATCGAGCAGGACGCCGCCTCGGTGGGTGCCGCCGCCATCTGCGCGCGCGCGGTTGGGCATTGGCCGGATTACGAAAAGGTGCTTTCGCTGCATCGGATCGTGGACCGCTTCACCCCCGACGCGGCATGCCACGCCAAGTATGAACCGGTCTATCGGGCGTTCAATCGCGCCTCGGAGTTGCTTTCGGACTTGGGGGACTTTGTCTCGACGGGGAAGGAGATTGAGGGATGATTGCCAAAGCGTTTTCGACGGATTTCCGGCTGGACCAGAAGGTAGCCGTGATCACCGGCGCGGCTTCCGGAATCGGGCTGGAGACGGCCAAACTGTTTTCGAAAAAGGGCGCGCGGGTGTGCATGGTGGACCTAAACCTAGATAAGGTGCTTAAGGCCGCGCTCACAATCGACAACGCCTCAGCTTACGCAGCAAACATCGCCGACGTGCAATCGGTTGATGCCGCCGTGCGCGCGATCATGAAAAACGAAGGGCGAATCGACGTGTTGGTCAACAGCGCGGGCGTGGGGGACATCGAGTGGGCGGAGCAGATGCGCCCTGAGATATGGGAAAGGGTCATTGCGATCAATTTAACGGGCACCTTCTTCATGTCCCAGCGCGTTGGGCGGGAGATGATCGCCGCCCAAAACGGCGGCAAGATCTTGAGCCTCGCGTCTCAAGCGGGCAGCGTCGCGATAGACAAGCACGTCGCCTACAGCGCCAGCAAGGCGGGCGTCATTTCCATGACCCAGTCGCTGGCTTATGAGTGGGGCAAGCATGGCATACAGGTCAACGCCATCTCACCCACCGCGACCGAAACCCCGCTTATCATGGGTTATTGGGACGTGGGCGAGGTCCACGAAAAAGCGATTGCGAACACGCCCGCCGGACGGTTCTGCAAGCCCGAGGAGGTCGCGTGTTGCGCGGTGTTCCTAGCCAGCGAGGCCGCAAACATGATCACCGGCGCGAACATCGTCATCGACGGCGGATATACCATTCACTAATGCGCGGAAAGAGGTAAGGGAACTTGATTACAGCCTTTGAAGCGGCTCGGCTCATCGACATCAGCGCGGTCCGCACCTGTCACGGGCTTAACGACATTCTGAAGTTGGTCGAAATCGCCCGCGAGTATCGGTTCATCAATGTGCACGTGCTGCCGGCATGGGTTTCGACGATCGCCCCGATGGTCAAGGAAATCGGAGGGGTTTATGTGGGCGCGCCGGTGGGCTTTCCGTCCGGCGGTCATGCGACCGAGACCAAGGTACTCGAAGCCCTGCGCTTGGTGAGGGACGGGGCGGAAGAGATCGACATCATGATGAACGTCGGAAAGCTCAAATCCGGGGAAATGGATTATGCGCTGGACGATATCCGAACCGTCATCCAGGCAATTGGGGACAAGGCCATTAAGAAGGTGATCATCGAGATCAACGCGCTCACCGACGATGAGATGCTCGCGGCCTGCAAGCTCGCCATGGATAGCGACGCGACTTTCGTCAAGACGGGCACCGGTTGGTTGCCGGGCGACGCCAACATCGAGCGCATCCGCAAGATCAAGCAGTATTGCGGCACGAACATAAAGGTTAAGGCGGCGGGCGGCATCCGCACGCGCGAAGAATTTCTAACGCTCGTTGACATGGGCGTGGAGCGCATGGGCATCAACACGCAATCGGCGATCCAAATCGTCAAATCGCTGGGGTGAAAATGGGTCCACTTCCTCTTATAGAGGAAAAAAAATATGCGAAAGGTGGTTTCCCCATGGCAAGAACGAAGAGACTCGTATCCCTGTTGCTCTCCTTAATGTTGGCGCTGGCAGCGTTTGTCGGCGTCGCGTCCGCAGAAAGCTCCCTCGACGCCGATATCAAGGCACTGCTTGGCGACAAGGCCCAAGGCATAAAGGTCGGCATCACCGTCGGCGACCTCTCATCGACCTGGATCTGTGCCGCCGTTGCGTACACGACCAAGCTGCTCGAGGGCGCGGGCGCGGAGGTGCTCATGTCCAACAGCGCGGGCGACCTCGCCAAGCAGGTCGAGCAGATCAATGACTACGTGACCATGGGATGCAAGATCATCCTGATCCACACCTCCAACACCGAGGGCATCGCCTCCACGGTCCAGAAGGCCGTGGCGGAGGGCGTGACCTGCGTCGGCTTCAACATCGAAATCGGCAACGGCGCGGTGTTCACCTGCACCTCGAGCGACAACGTGGCTACTGGCTACTCTTCCGCACTGTGGCTCGCCGAGAAGGCCAAGGAGGAAGGCGTGAAGAACGCGAAGATCGCCTGCATCCAGGGCACCATGACCCAGAGCGACGCCTACCTCCGCCAGGAAGGCATCGACAAGGTGGCGGCGGAATACGGCCTCGAGCTGATCCAATGCCCCAGCAATTGGTCGGCTGACGAGGCAGAGAAGCAGTTGTCCGACGTGCTCACCGCCTCCGACGACATCTTCGGCATCATCACCCATTGCGACTCGATGGACAGCGGCGTCATCTCTGCGCTCAAGCAGGCCGGATACGGCCCGCGCGGTGGCGAGAAGCACATCTATTGGTCGGGCATTGACAGCGACAGCATCGGCATCAAGGCGCTGGAGGACGGCTGGATCGATGTGGAAATCGAGCAGAACCCGCTGGCGCTGGCGACCGTCACCGTCAAGGGCGTGCTGGATTACGTGCTGGCTGGCAAGGCTGACGCGCTTAACAAGGTGAAGATCCCGATGGAGACCCGCGTGGTCACCAAGGAAGACATCGGCGACAGTACGCTTTGGGGCTACTTCGACTACGAGAACATCACGGACTGGTGGTCGGGCACGGTCGAAGCCTGGAACCACTACATGAACATCTAATTACAATCCGCCGACAAAACGGAAGCGGGCCTGGCGGCCGACACCAAATGGGCCGCCAGGCCCCGGAGTATCCCGGTGCGAGGCGCAGGGCAAAGGAGAGACGCCTGTGATTAAGGAGAGCTTGGAACTCAAACATGTCAGTAAGGTTTTTGGCGGCATTAAGGCTGTCTGCGACATCAGCTTCACTTTGCATGCGGGCACCATCTACGGATTAGCGGGCGAGAACGGGGCGGGCAAATCTACGACCATGAAGATCATCAACGGCGCCTACGTCGCCGACGGCGGCGCGATTCTGATTGACGGTAAGGAGACGGCGATTGCCTCCCCACTCGACGCGCAACGTCTGGGCATCAGCATGGTTTATCAGGAATTGAACATGCTGCCCGACCTCAGCGTCACGGAAAACATCTTCATATCGCATCTGACCGACAGCAAGGTCGGCTACATCAAATGGAACGAATTGCACAAGCGGGCGCGAGCACTGCTGGATTCGCTGGATTTGGACATCGATCCGCGCGTGCGGCTCGGCAACCTAAAGGTCGCGCAGCAGCAGCTGGTCGCGATTGTCCGCGCGCTCTCGCGCGACTGCAAGCTGATCATCTTGGATGAACCCACCTCCGCGCTCACCGACAAGGATAGCGAAATCGTCAACCGAGCGGTCCGCAAGCTGAAGGAGCTAGGATATATCGTCGTCTACGTGACGCATAAGCTCGGCGAGATGCTGAGCGTAACCGACGAAGTGATCGTCTTTAAAAATGGGGAAAAGATCGGGCAGTATGATTCGGGTGCGCTGACGGTTGATACGCTGGCGGAGATGATCGCTGGTCGGAAACTTTCGGTAAAGTTCCCCAAGAAGCGGTTCCCGCGCGGTGACGAGATTTTGCGCGCGGAGCATGTGACGGTGGACGGGCTGCTGGAGGATGTTTCGTTTACCCTCTACAAGGGGGAGATTCTTGGCTTTGCGGGGCTGCTCGGGGCCGGGAAGTCGGAGGTCGCGAAGCTGCTGTTCGGCGTCTTTGGAACCGGCGGGCACAAGATCAGCGGGCGGATATTTTATGAGGGGCGCGAGGTGAACTTCCGCGATCCGCGGGGTGCCATCGCGGCGAATATTGGCTTGGTTCCGGAGAATCGCGGCAGCGAGGGATTGGTCACCAACATGTCCATCTTCAACAACATATTGATTCCCGTAATCGACCGACAGTCGAAACTCGGTATCGTGGACGACAGGGCGGAGCGCAGGCTCGTCGAGCGTATGATCTGCGATCTCGAGATCAAGTGTGCGGGCGAACGCCAGACCGTGGGTAATCTGAGCGGGGGCAACCAACAGAAGGTGGTTCTGGCGAAGTGGATTGCTGCCGGTTCACGCGTGATCATCTTCGACGAGCCCACGCGCGGCATAGACGTCGGAGCCAAGGTGGCCTTTTACAACATGATGAATGACCTCGTCGAAGCGGGAGTGGGTGTGATCATCACTTCTTCCGAGCTTGAGGAGGTTTACAGCATGTCCGATACGCTGGTGATCTTGAAGGAAAAGCGCATCTCGGGCGTCATAGACACGCGGGATGAAGGGGTCGGCGATATTTCTAAATTGCTGTAAGGAGACGGGACTATGCAGAAGCGAATGGTCGGAAAGAGTCGCGGAAAGAGAATTCTGGAGTCGGAGTTTGCCATCATCTTGGTTCTTCTGATGATGTGCGCCGTCATCGCAGCGGTTACGCCGATGTTCGCCTCGACGAGGAATATCATCAATGTGTTGCGCCGGACGGCCTCCACCGGCATCGTCGCCGTGGGCATGACCTTCGTCATCGGCACGGGCGGCATCGACCTGTCGGTCGGCGGGCAGGTGACGCTGATGGGCGTGCTGGCCGCGATGGGCATGAACAACGGTCTGCCGGCGTGGCTGATGGTCGTTATGATGTTTGTACTAGGGGTATTTTTCGGGCTGTTCAACGGCATCGGCGTCACGCTGCTCAAGCTGCCGCCGATCATGGTGACGCTCTCGCTGCAACTCATCACTTTTGGAATATCGCTCTACCTGACCAACGGCAGGACGATTTCGATCGCGGGGGAAAACTTTGATTATGTGGGCCTCGGTACGCTGTTCGGCATACCGGTTCCGATCTTGATCTTCTTGGTGTTCATTGTGGCCGGGCTTATGATCCTCAAGCGATTTGCCCTCGGTCGCAAGATATTGGCCGTAGGCAGCAATGCCAAGGGCGCGTGGTATGCGGGCATCAGCGTAGTCAAGACGACGATTGCCGGCTACGTCATGACGGGTGTCACCTGCGCCATGTCTTCGCTGATTCTCGCTTCGAAGTTGCTGTCGGCGTCCGCGACGACCGGGCAGGGCATGGAGATGGACGCCATTGCCGCGATTGTCATCGGCGGCACAAGCCTGGCCGGCGGCAGCGCGTCGATCATTGGCACCGTGGCCGGTGCGCTGATGATCGAGGTCATCGGCAACTGGATGACGCTGCAAAACGTCAACTCGTATCTGCGCGACGTGGTCAAAGGACTCATCATCCTGACGGCGCTAATCATCGACAACATCCGGCAGAACAAGATCAGGAAGAACGAATACGAGGGGTAATTGAAGGGGGTTTCGCCGTGAACGGAACGATGAAGGCTTGGTTTGCGCAGGGCGGCGAGAGCATGGAGTTGCGCGAGGTGCCGATTCCGCAGCCCAAGGCGGGCGAGGTGCTGGTCAAGATTCAGGCCGCGGGCATCTGCGGCTCCGACGTGCATTTTTACAAGGACGGGCGGATTGGGCCGTTCGTGCTCACGGAGCCGCTGATTCTGGGGCACGAGTGCTCGGGCGTGATCGCCGAGCTGGGGTCGGATGTCCAAGGCCACAGGGTCGGCGAGCGCGTCGTGATCGAGCCGGGCATTCCCTGCTGGCGCTGCAACGCGTGCCGCGCGGGTCGCTACAACTTCTGCCGCCATATGTCTTTTATGGGCACGCCGCCCGGAAACGGCTGCATGGCCGAGTATGTCGCCTGGCCTCAGGAGTTGGTCTATGAAATGCCGGACAGCATGAGATTTGAGGAAGGTGCGCTGATCGAGCCGTTTGTCGTCGGGTTACAGGCGGTCCGCAACACGGGCATTGGATTTAGCGACAATGCGGTCGTGATCGGGGACGGCCCGATTGCGCTCATGACCATTCACGCGCTCAAGACCATCGGAGCCGGGATGATCATCTGCCTGGGCCGCACGCCGATGAAGCTGGATATGGCACGTCAGATGGGCGCGACGCATGTCTTCAACGTGCGGGAATGCGAGGATGCCGAGGCGCGCGTTCGGGCAATGACCGGGGGCCTCGGCGCGATGTACGCGTTTGAATGCGCCGGTACCGACGAGACTTATGACCAGGCCCAGCGCCTGGTGCGCGACGGCGGAACCGTCTGCCTGATCGGGCTGTTGGTCAACGACGGAACGCCGATGCCTATGGCCAGTTCCGTCATGCACGGGATTACCTATGTGCCGGTGATCCGCTATACCAACCTGTTCGAGGAAGCCATGACGCTGCTCAAATACCGCCGCTCGACGATCCTTCCGGTCATGACGCACAGATTCCCGTTTAAGGACGCAAACGCAGCCTATCACAAGGCGGTGCATGACCGAAAGGACGCGGAGAAGATCGTCGTCGTGTTCGACTAAACGCAGGCGAACGGAGGGGCAGAATATGAGACAGGCATTGCTTGTGCGCACTCAGGGATTCCAAATGATCGATGTGCCCGTCCCCGTGCCGGGCGACGATCAAGCGCTGATCGCCGTGCGTACCATCGGCGTCTGTGGATCGGACATCCACGCCTTTCACGGCAAGCATCCGTTTGTGCACGCACCCATCGTCATGGGGCATGAGGCGAGCGGAGAGGTCGTGGCGCTTGGGAAATCGGTAAAAAACCTCAGGGTGGGCGACCGGGTCGTGCTGAGACCGCAGCAGGTGTGCGGTCGTTGCCGCCCGTGCAGGGAGGGGCGTTACAACGTTTGCGAAACGCTCAAGGTCATCGGGTGTCAGTGCACGGGGGCTTATTCGGAGTATTTCGCGGCGGACGCGCATCTCTTCACGAAGATGCCGGAGCAGCTCTCGTTTGACGAGGGCGCGCTCGTCGAGCCGCTGGCCGTGGGTGTGCACGCGATAAAGCGCGGTCTTGCACAGGTCGAGGGGAAGAACATCCTCGTAATCGGCGCGGGGACCATCGGCAATCTGCTGGCTCAAGCTGCGAAGGCGATGGGCGCTGATTCGGTCATGATCACCGACATATCCGACCATAAGCTTACGCTGGCCGAGGAGGTGGGCATCGACTACCCCATCCACGTAGGGAATGCCTCGCTTGAGCAGGCGATACGGGATGCATTCGGCGAGGACGGCCCCGACGCCGTTTATGAATGCAGCGCCAGCCCGCGAGCGCTCAACCAGGTGTTGGATATTGTGGGCAAGGGGACGCCCATTGTCATCGTCGGTGTCTATGCGGGGCTGCCCGCAATCAATATCGCGAATGTACAGGATCGGGAGTATTCGCTGATCGGCACGCTGATGTACGTGCAGGATGATTATGAAGATAGCCTACGGTTCCTCGCGGATGGCCGCATAAAAACAGCACCGCTCATCTCCCGGACGTTTGGCCTTGAGCAGATCCAAGAAGCCTATGAGTACATCGATGCGGGAAAAGACGGCGTTCAGAAGGTACTCATCCAACTTGCAGAGGAGTGATTATCATGGGCAAACTGCCCCCCAAGGCCGAGCACCCCACGATGTACTTTATCGGCGTCACCACCGGCCAGTCCTCGATCATGAGGGTGTTTCCCAAGTGGGCCGAGGCGCTTGGGCTCGACGCCCGCATCGTGGGCATCGATATCGCGATCCACGCCCCGGCCGAGGACTATCGCGCGGTGGTCTCCTTCATTAAGGGCGATCCGCTGAGCCTGGGCGCGCTGGTCACGACGCACAAGATCGACCTGTACGCCGCCTGCCGGGACATGTTCGACTACCTCGATCCCTATGCCGAGATGTTCGGCGAGCTGTCGTCGATCTCAAAGCGCGACGGCCGGCTCTGCGGCCATGCCAAGGACCCGATCACCGCGGGGCTGGCGCTCGACGCGTTTTTGCCGAAGAACTACTGGCTCGACCACCCGCAGGCCGAGGTATGCGTGTTGGGCGCGGGCGGCAGCGCGCTGTCGATCAGCGCGTACGTATCCGAGCATAAGCACGGGGAGAACATCCCGGCGCGCCTCCACCTGACCAACCGCAGCGCGCCCCGGCTTTCGGAGGCGGTCAATGTGCTGAAAGATTCGCGCGTGCCGCTGAGCTTCCACCTGTGCCCGTCGCCCGAGCTCAACGATCGGATCGTCGGATCGCTGCCCGCGGGCTCGCTGGTGGTCAACGCCACCGGCCTCGGCAAGGATCGGCCCGGCTCGCCGCTGACCGACGGCTGCCGCTTCCCAACCGGCGGCATCGCGTGGGAATTCAACTACCGCGGCACGCTCGAGTTCATGCGTCAGGCCGAGGCGCAGAAGGCCGAGCGCAGCCTGGTCATCGAGGACGGCTGGATCTACTTCATCCACGGCTGGACGCAGGTAATCGCGGAGGTCTTCGACATCGACATCAGCGGCGAGCGGCTACAGCTGTGCGGCACGCTCGCCAAGGGATAATGCCAATCTTCAGAGGGGGTTTACTGGATATGAACAGGGCGAACGCTTTTCCTTTCGTGATTGATTTTGACCTCAAAACCGGCCAATGCGCAAGCGGTAAAGCGCAGCCGACCAAGCGGTACGTGTCGAACCTGTTGGAACAGTTCGCTGACCGCGCGGCCGCGCAGGCCATCGTGGACGCGGGCGATGCGCAGCTGTACGAGTTCTTTGAGCTTGAGCAAATCCCCGAGCAACCGGGCGAGCTGCGCTACGGCACCAGCATCGTGATGCCGGGCAAGGTGGGCGACGAATACTTCATGACCAAGGGGCACTTCCACACCGTGATTGAGACCGCCGAGGTGTACTACTGCCTGAGCGGCGAGGGCGCGATGCTGATGGAGACGCCCGAGGGCGACGTGGATATCCAGTGGCTGCGCCCGGGCGCGGGGCTGTACATCCCGCCCCGCTGGGCGCACCGCTCGATCAACACCGGGCGCGAGCGATTGGTCACCTTCTTCGCGTTTCCCGCCAACGCCGGCCACGACTACGGCACGATCGAGCAAAAGGGCTTCCGAAAGATCCTGGTAGAGCGGGACGGCGTGCCCGTGCTTGAGGACAATCCCCGGTGGAAATGAGCACATTTGGCAGGGAGGACGAACCGATGGACATGCTGGACAAGCTGTCGCTGGCCGGGCTGGTGCCGGTCATCAAGGTGGAAAAGGCCGAGGACGCGGTGCCGCTGTGCGAGGCGCTCGACCGCGGGGGGCTGCCAGTGGCGGAAATCACCTTCCGCACCGCCGCCGCCGAGCAGGCGATCCGCAATGTGCATGCGCAGCGTCCGGACATCCTGCTGGGCGCGGGCACGGTGCTGACGACCGAGCAGGTCGATCGGGCGATCGACGCGGGCGCGGGCTACATCGTATCGCCCGGCTTCAACCCGGCGGTCGTTCAGCACTGCGGGCGGCGCGGCATCGCGGTGCTGCCCGGCTGCGCCAACCCCTCCGACATCGAGATGGCGCTGTCGATGGGCATCGAGACGATCAAGTTCTTCCCGGCCGAGGCGCTGGGCGGCCTGGGCATGATCAAGGCGCTGGCCGCGCCCTACACGCAGGTGCGCTTTGTGCCCACCGGCGGCGTCAACGAAAAGAACTTCCTCGACTACCTGGCATTCCCCAAGGTGCGCGCCGTCGGCGGCAGCTGGATGGTGCCGGACGACGCGGTTGTGGCGGGCGACTGGGCGCGGATCGAGCATCTCACGCGCAGCGCGATCTCAAAGATGCTGGGCATGGAGGTGCTGGGTCTCCCCCCGCGCGGCGAGCGCGGGCCCCTGTCGATCGGCGTCAACGACATGCGCCGCGCCCGCTGGCACCTGGAGAGACGCGGTTACCGCTTCGGCGGCGCCTCCGAGACGGCCGAAAACGGCAAGCCCGTCGCCCACTTCCTGCAAGACGACATCGCCCACTTCTCGCTTCGCCTGGAGCAGAAGTAACGCCCGACCATCGCAAATCGACGCCAAGGCCGGACGTCGGGACCGTCTCCCCCGCGTCCGTGCCTACTTTATCCCCTCGTCGCTCAGTTCACCACATCGATGGGCGCGCCCTCGACAGAGGCGTGCAATTTTGCCGCCCTAAGTTTGCACAGTTTATATTGCGCGGTCAGAAATCCGCAGGCGTTTCATGAACTCAACGAGAAGCCGCGAACCCATTTGGCATGGAGCAACCAGGCCATGCCTACGCTCGGCTGACCTAGCCTCCTTCAGCGCCACGCATCCCTCTTTGGGCCACACCATTGACAAACGCAAACTATCGCGCTGATTTAATGCGATTTGAGGGTTGACAAGTCTCTCCTCCCATGGTAATATAGATTGCGTCGCCGGTGTTTGCGAACCCGCCTTGGTCTGTTGGCTCAGTTGGTAGAACCAGCTGGTAGGATTTATCAAAAGTTTGGTCTGTTGGCTCAGTTGGTAGAGCACATCGTTCACATCGATGGGGTCACTGGTTCGAGTCCAGTACAGACCACCAAAATTCCGCCCGATAAGGGCGGTTTTCTTATACACATTTCATAAAATTTGCTTCTTTGGCCGTCGATGTGAACGGTGTGCCTGCGGGCGTTTTTGTGTTAATATTTACGAAATTTTGCTTTTCGCAAGCAAACCGTTCACATAGAAAAATCCGGCGCAATGCCGGGTTTTCATGTTGGCCTATTCCATTATGGTCGCTTTTTCCCTTCATAGTTGTCATTTCGCGACGGTTGCGCGGGCAGTCCCAGCGTGGTCAGCGACCCCGTCCGAGACGCGCCGCGCCATGAGATCCTGCTCATCCCTCCAGGTCTTTGTATTCGAGATGCTCGGCCAGGAATTTCTCATTGGCCATCTCCAACTGCCTGCGGTACGCGGCATAAGCGGGGCTCAGCGCCTCCATCGCGGGGAGGAATTCATCGTAGTAGCCGCTGCCCGAGAAAAAGTCTTTCATTATCTGCCGCAAGCGGTACACCGGGGAGTTCCGATACGCATCGGAAGCGCGAAACTGCGCGTATGCATCCAGCGCCTCCTTGTTCTTGGCATAGAAGGCGTCCATGTCGCGGAAGGCCTCTCCCATCTGTGTCAGCTGCGATTCAGCCAGTTGATTGTCCATCTTGGCCGTGCTCTCCGCAAGCAGCGCCTGTACATCCTCGGGAAACGTAAGGGCAGGCATCCCGTCCAAGAAGCGCACAACCCGGTCAAAGGCGGCGCGTTGCGCCTGTGTGCTCACCGGATCGGTTAAAAACCGGGCGAAGTGCAAGCAAAGGAATCGGCCGTAATACCCGGGGAACCGATTGAGCAGCCGCTCGGCAACGACTTCCTGCGCCTCCAGCGCCTGGGCTTCCCCGGCGACGGCTTCCACGTCTTCACCTGAGGCGAGCCGCTGAAGCAGCCTGCTCTTGGCGGCATCCCTCCGGATCTCCATGCTGCGCTTGAGCGCCATCTTATGAAACACTTCTCCAGAAGAATCCGAAAGCGCCTCCTGAATCTCGGGGAGATTCATATCCAATAGGCGCAGCACGCGGATCTTCCGGAGTTTTTCCGCATCGCTCTCAGAAAAATCCCGGTATCCGTTTGAAAGGAGGGCGGGCGCGATAAGCCCCTGCTCCGTATAGTATTCGACAGCCTTTTTGGTCAGCCCCGTCGCCTTGCAAACTTCCGCAATCAACATTCTTATCACCTCATCGGTAGCATAAGCCCACCCCCAAGGGGACAGTCAAGGGGGCTGCGGAAAGTTTTTATGATAAAAGGAATCCGGAACAGGCGTTATGCCTTGGACACCTTTTCGAATACGGCGACCGCCTTGGCGGATCCCGTAACGGAGAAGGTGACCAGCTCGTATCCTTCCTTCTCCATTTCATTGGCCGTTTTTTCGATCCTGGCGGCCATGTCCTCCGCCTTGGGCGAATACTCGATCACAATTGCCCGATACGCCATTTGGAATCCTCCTCTACCCGTTTAATTGGAACCCCGCAGCTCTGCGCACCCCCGGCTGTCCAAAATGCGTTCCGCAACCTGTTCCGGGGAGAGCGCCGATACATCTACCTTGCGCGCGTTCAGCCGTCCATACATCGGCAGCCGCCGGACGCTCCGTTCAATGACGTCTTCCGTGCGGATCCCGGCCTCCACATCCTTTTGCAGCCGTGCCGTCAGCGCCTCCTCCGTGCACGTTAAGGAAACAGCATGGAGCTTTACGCCGCCCAGTGACAGCCTTGCCAGAATGTCGTCCCAAATCGCCTGTTCATGCAAGACCCAGCAAAAAATGATGTTCTCATAGGCCGAGCACCTGAGAAAGTTGTTCAGGAGAAAGCATATGTTCTCCACCACCATCCGCTTCGTCTCCTCCGTTACTTGAAACGGATGCATGTCCCAGCACCAGTCTCCGTCGAGGAAAACGGAATGGCACAGCCTGCTTTTCATGATCTGACAAACCGTCGTTTTTCCAACGCCCATCGTACCGCCAACGATATAGAGATTCTTCATCTGCACATACGCCCATGCACATCCCGCATTGGTTGAAGGGCTGCTTCGCCCGGCCAGGAATTACCACCTGCGGCCCTCGCGGGGCGCACCCCTCACCTTTCCCGTATCTGGCTTTACTCGCTCACCGGCACGCTCATCAGTTCATCCGCGCCCGCATTGAATCGCTCGCGAATCGCGCTGTCAAAGTGGGCAAACCTTGCTTTTTATTCTATCCTTCCCGCGACGCCTCGTCAATCGTGATCCAGGCTAATTGGCAGAATAATGGGGGGATTTTTCAGACAGTTCCTGACGAAGCACCAAAATCTATGGAAGTATCCATCTATTTGCTAGAGACTGAACTCGGGCCTGCTTCGACCCTACCGAGCGCCCCATGGGGAACGATCTCTTGCCTCACGCGCTCTGCCCGAGGAACTGCTCAACGGAAATTTTGAACCGGATGTGGACTTTGTAGCCCCGGCTCACCTCCACCCGATCAATCAGCCGCGCCACGATCATGTGCTTGGTTTCGATGTTTGCGACGTCAAAGCACGCGGCCCAGGAGCGCAGCTCATCAACCTGGGCGATCGTTTCCTTGTTGTTCTGTTTCTCCGTTTCCATCCGGGCCTTGGCGTCGTCCATGGCGCGTTTGGCGGCTTCGAGCTTGGCCCGATGCTTGATCAGCATTTGGTTGATGATGGCGAGATCCAACTGGCTTTCGCCGGTCAGCGCCTTGACGGCTTCCTCTTCCAAGGCGGTCACCTGCTTTTGTGTGTTCTCGAATTCCTTTTCCGCCTGACGGAACGCCACCCGGTTGGCCTCCTCGTTCCGGGCGCCGGCCAGGGCGAGCAGGTTCTCCTTCGGCTCGGAGCGAATGCGGGAAAGGAACTGCCGGACCTGCCGCTCCACCGCCTCGTTCAGCGCCGCGGCCTTGTAGGCGCTCTGCCCGTCGCAGGTGTAGCGCGATGAGAGCTTCCGATAGCAGCGGTATACCTCATACTCGTACACGGCGGTGGTGCCGTCCGCCCGCTTGCGCACGTCGCGCTGGTAGTTGTAGCACAGTCGGCTGCCGCAGTGCCCGCAGTAGAGGATCCCGCTCAGGAGACTGCGCGTGTCGGTCCGAAGCGGCGTCTCGGTTTCCGCGCCGAAATTCTTTGTGGAGCGCCCCTTGACCGTCTGCTGGCAGCGCTCAAACAAGTCGTCGTCGATCATTCTTAAATGCGCAAACGGTTGGGACTGCACGCCGGTCATGTGCATGACGCCCCTGTAAATGGGGTTGTCGATCAGGGCGCGGATGGACGTGCCCCGCCACAGCGTGGTGCCGCGCTTGGTCTTGATCCCCCGGTCATTCAGGTACTGGGCGACGCGGTTGGTGCCGTAGCCCTCCTCCGTCAGCAGATGGAAGATGCGCTTGACGATCACCGCTTCGTTCTCGTCAATGACCAGATCCCGCACGGCTTGGCCCCGCTTGTTGGTTCGTCCGCAGTACTCCAGTTTGTAACCATACGGAATCAGCCCGCCGCGGTACAGACCCTCCTGAATCATCTGTGTATGCTTGGTCTTTACACGTATGGCGGTTTTCTCGCTCTCGCCGGAAGCCTGCCAGAAGCGGATGTAGTTGAGCAGCTTATCCACGTGGGTGTCGAACCGCTGCTCCCCCTCCCGGGTGCTCCACACCTCGATGCCCTGCTGGCTGAACCACTGCACCACAAACGGCGTCTCGTCCTCGCGCCGGCCCAACCGGTCAAACATAAAGACGAGCAGCACATCAAACTGATGCAGAACGGCGCGCTTTTTGATCTCTACAATGGCGTCCCGGGCATTGGTGCTGACCTTGTAGCCGGAGACGCCCTTTTCGGAGATTTCATCGACAATTTCCCAATCGGGGTGCGTTGCCGCGTATTCCCGGCAGGCCAGTTTCTGCATGGGGATGTCGTCATGGTCCACCTGGCCGACGGTGGAGACGCGGTAAAGGCAGATCACCCGTTTCAACTCGTGTCACCTCGCGTAGTTTGCATTGATCAACATGCCCAGCACGTCATCCACTGCCGTTTCATCGGGCACGGCCGAATAGGAAACGGTCACCTGGCAGACGGGCCGGTTTCCCGGACGCCCGTTGCTTTTCCCGTCTTGGGCATCCGCGGGCATGCTATACATCCCTCTGTTCGCGCCGTGTGTCAAGTCCGTTTCCGGAGATGTTTCGGATAACTCTCCGGGCAGGGGGGCTGCGTCATGGTGCTGGCCGACAAGTCCGTTTCTGCGGCAAAACGCTTTGACCGCGTTGATGGAAACATCCAACTTTCTGGCAATATGGGCATAGCCCAGGTTTTGCTTGCGCATCTGGGCAACGGCTTCTTTCTGCTGCGGGGTCATACTGCGCACTCCATTCTGAAGAAGCAGTAGACTTCTTCAGTACCCACAGGACAAAAAGGCCCTGTATGGCAACCACCAAAAACAAAAAAGAGGGCCTTGCCCGCAAAAGGCAAAGCCCGATGGTTCTTATGTCGCCATCATTCCCTTGGAATTTCCGCGTACTTCCCGGAGATGTAGCAAACCTCGCCGTCCAGAAGCACCGGGAACCAGCCATTCACGGCGTCACCGGCGCTTTCGAGAAGGTCGCCCTTGTGCGCAACACCGCGGATGGCCCCTTCCGTGGATGGCAGCGTGCGCAGGTAGACCGAGCCGCCCGTGACCTTGACCTGCGCCTTGACAGAGGCTTCTTCGGTGGTCTCTGCTTCCTCGCCGCTCTCGGGGAGCAGGACGTTGATCGCCGCCGCGGTCTTTTCGCCGACAATGCCATCTGTGTCCAGATTGTTCGCGGTCTGGAACGCGAGAACGGCGCTCCGGGTCGCCTTTCCAAACTCGCCGTCCGCGCCCCACTTCCCGCAGGAATACCCGAGGGCGATCAGCGCCTCCTGGAGTGCCTTTACATCAGCACCGGTGTCGCCATAGGAGAGCTCCCGCTGGCCGAACTCCAATTCCGCATCGGCAGTCTGTGCTTCCTCCGCATAGTCGAAGTACTTCGTCATCAGCCCCCAGCGGTTCCAGCCCCGCGCGCTGAGTTTCGTGGCCACGACGCCGTACATCACGCCGCGCGCTTCAATGATCCACCAATCGCCCTCGGGCTTTTCTGCGTCCACCGGCTTCCAGAGGAACCCCACGTGGCTCACATACGAGCCGTTGTGGATGAACACCGCCGCGCCTGCCACACGCCGCGCCGCGGGGATTTTGCCGGTGCCCTTGGGGCTGCACCACGAGGAATAGTTGTTCCGCGCTCGTGCGTTGATGTTGACGCCGGTCTCCTTCAGGTAACAGCCCTCGGCCAGTCCGTTGCAGTCCATGACAAGCGGAGCGTTTTCCCGCCAGTAGAGCGCTTTTCTGCGCTGGTCACCCTTGTATTGGGTAAACCACCAGCTGTCCGCGGCCCACTTCTTCGGGTCCTGTCCGTAGGCGCCCATGATGTAGCCGCACTTGTGCTCCAGACACCACTGAATGTACTCCACGAACTTGGAGACGGGAACTTTGACAATCGCCATGAGAGAATCCCCCTTTCGCTCAAAAATGAGCAAAACAATAGCGCCCCCCGGCGCGCACGGTCAGTATTGGAATTACGGGTTGTTCCCCGAGGAAGCTTTAGAAAAACCATCCCGGAACTGAGCCGGGAAGGCTGACAGCTTCTTTGTATGATATCCAATTACTCTATGGTGTCAAGGCTATCAATCAGTCGTATGGTATAATCTATCCTCGATAGAGGCACCTGCTCGAACCAGAACATAGGACAATCCCGCATAGTCCGCATCGTACAAGCCATATTACTTATCGACATGTTCGAGTCTTCAACCACCATAGTCAAGAATTCGTTCTCAATTCTCATTGAAAACTTGGGAATATGTCTTGCCGTCTGCAGTCCTCCAATCCGCCCTTCCATTGCTGGATGCCAGCAGCACAAAACAGGATGCGCTGGAAAAGGATGAAAAGACGATGTCCCGCTGCAGAACCAGATTGCGAATCGCGTCACTATACCGATTGCGCGCAGACCTCGCGCTGTCAGGGCAACTGTCTGTCGGTTGGGCGGCTAATAAACTACCCGCTAAAACGGTGAACCGATGTTTTGTGGCTCTTCCCTTGGCCTTTGCGCCCCTTCTTGTACAAAAAAACAATACTTCGACCTGGTTGTCTTCTGGCTCTGCTTCGATGACCGGCGGTTGGCTCCCGTTCTCCACACTGTCGCTATACTCCAAGTCCCGCAGGGTCTTTCCGCCCGCCTCGCGCCACTCCACATTCCCATTGCTGGATGCGAGAAGGACAAAGTTAGATGCCCCCGAAGGCGATTTGAAGTACACATCGCGCTGGAGCGTGTTGCTGATAATATCATCGGCATACCTGGCGCGCGCTGCCTTGGCGCTATCGGGACAGCTATTCGTCGGATGGTCTGAAAGTTTGCTGCCTGCCAGAACAACGAACCCTTCAGATGTTACCTTTCCCCTCGCCTGTGCCCCATTCCGAGTACAAAACAGCGTCGCTGCCGGTACGGTTGGCGCGCTTTGCGCCACAGACAGTGCATTCGTAGAATTCTCGACATATGGTTCAAAAACGCGATGCCCGAGAATTCCCATGACTTCCTTGGCAACATCAATGTACTCTTCCATTTCGCTGACCTTTTCTTCGGTCAAGTGGCCGCACATTGGGTCATTCCCATTCATAACCTTATATCGATCCGCAGACTTCGCCAATCCATAGAAACGATGCTCCAAATAGCTGATTTCGGTTTGCCCAAGGGTGTTGTTGGATGTAGTAAAAACAACCGCTTCACGCCAATAGTCCTTGTCCTGATTCCGACGGTGCTCCTGCAGGCGATAGAGGATTCCCTCGCCATTCTTTCTTGCTCCAGCTTGGCCGATATAGACCGCATCTTCCTCCGCATCACCGATCACACCAAACAGGAAGTAGACGCCGCTGTATGCCAAATCATCCCGATCCTTGCATGCGTCGAGCATCGTCCGGGGAATCCGGTACGCGACGCCGGACCAGTTAACCAGAGAAACTTTGACCCGGCCTGACGAGGATCCATCCATGAGGAAATAATTCAGGTTTTTGCCGTACGTAGACATGCTTTTCACCCATTAAACTAATACATGATGTACGGTAACTATTTAACAAAATTTGAGCTACTTTTTCTATCGCCTTTTTGTTAACACGCCCATCCACATTTTTATTTTCATCTAAAATTTGAATGAATACTTCTTACACCCGCGCACGCCTGCACGACTTTTTCGCGCTCCAGACCAGGTCCTGAAACACGCGGGTATGACGTCTTATTGGGTAAGATGACGTCCACTCCTTCGCTTTATTATATATTGCATAGAGATCCTCCGCGACTGTTTGCCCTCCCAGGAAGGAATCAGCCTGTCGTTTCTGGACAGGCGGTCATTACTTGCCGTCGCCTGAGGAATCCGCGTCCCCGGAGTCATCTGCATCCGATGTATCGTCCTGCCGATCGTGCAATTGCGCCAGGATCTCCTTGAGCTTGTCCGGAACGGGGAGGCCGATGTGCGCCGCGTTCTCCAGCACCGAAAGCCCCTCGTTGGAGAGGTAGAAGCAGATCACCGCCGCACGCAGCGCGCTGCCGACGCCCACCACATGGGTGTCCACGATGTGCCCCACGCCCACCAGCGCGAAGATCAGCATTTTGCGAAACAGGCCCTTGAAGCCCACTTCGCTGGAAAGCTTCTTGTCGATGATCGCGCACATCACGCCGGTCACGTAATCCAGCGTCACGAACACGATGAGGGCGATCAGCAGCCCGTCCGACCCGCCCAGAAAGTACCCCAGCCAGCCGCCCACCGCGGCTGCCGCCATCTGAATCTTCGCCCAGATGAGGTCAATGGAAAAATCCCGCATGTTTGTTTCCTCCCGTCTGTTGCTATGAAAAGGCCGCCCCGAGATGGAGCGGCCGTCCTTGTTTTTCCGCGCGTTCCGCGCTATACTTGGATCCAGGTTCCCCCGCTGTTGTAGTACGGGATCACCTTGACCCAGGCGTCCCCGTTCCGGTACCAGACTTCGCATTCGACCCAGGAATCCCCATTCCGATACCATACCGTCGCCAGATCATATACGATCACGATCTGCGGCTTCTTGCTGCTTGCGTCCTCGTCGCCGTTGAACTCTGTGTAGGAGTTGGTTCCGGAGCCGTGGCGGATGTGCAGATACCACGTGCCGCCGAACCCTTGAATGACGGACGCGTAGTCGGTGAGATCAATGGACTTTGAGCCGGTGCCCTTCGAGATGGATTGAGTGAAAGAAAACGCCAGCGACGCGCTGAACCCGCCCGAGGTTGAGCCGCCGAACAGCAGCGTGTGGGCGTTGTAACTGTCGATGCGATTGAGCTTGAGCGTCACGCTCCGGATGATCCAGTTGGAGGGAATCGCGTCAAAGGTCAGCCGGCCCTTGTACTTCGTGCCGTCGGAAGACGAAGAGCCGGTCTTGCCCACCTTGAGGTCCGTGGTGGAGTTGAATGACGAGGAACCCCAGACGCATTCGCTGGCGTAGAAAGTGACGGTCGCAGACATAATTCAGCCCACCGGCACCAGGCAAATCTGCCCGTCCGTCCCATCGGCGGGGAGCGTGTCGACGTAGAAGATGCCAAGGTTCTGAAGCGCCGCCTTCGCGGAGCTCGCGCCGGTGCCGCCGTTGGCGACGGGCAGCGCCCCGGTGGTGTTGCCAAGCCCCAGTGCGTTGCGTACAGCCGCGGCGCTCGTCTGCCCGGTGCCGCCCTTGGAGAGGGGCAGCGTGCCCGTGATGTCCGAGCCCGTCAGCGCGTGGGCGTGACCCGACGCCGCGGCGCCCAGGTTGGTCCGGGCCGTCGCCGCGTCGGCAGCGCCGGTGCCGCCTTTGGACACAGGCAAGGTGCCTGTGATGTCCGAACCCGTCAGCGCGTGGGTATGGCTTGACGCTGCCGCGCCGATGTTCCCGGGCGTGATGCCAAGATTGCCCCGGGCACCCGCCGCGTCGGACGCTCCGGTTCCGCCGTTTCCGACGGGAACGGGCGTTTCCATGCCGGTATGGAAGATGCGGTGGGCGTAGTAGGTTCCGTTCACTGCCGTGCGCAAAAGCGCCGCGTTGTCCATGCTGGGCGCGTACGACGCGGAACGCACCTCGATCATCCTGCGGTTCGAACCGCTGGCGTCCTCGAACACGCTGAAGGACGCCGCGCCGACGTAGCTGCCCTCGATCACGCCCCGGCAGGCGACGCCGTTGTAGGTGGGCATGAGGTACACGGACGGGTACAGATAGCCGGTAATGGACAGGTTTCCCGTCATGGTGTCGCCGGACTTTTTGACCGCGCCGAGGCTTTCGCACGCCTCCGCGGCGGAGTCCGCTCCTGTTCCGCCCTTGGAAACGGCCAGCGGGTACCCGCCGGGCGGGAGCGGGTAGATGAGGACGTCCTGCCCCTGGGCGTTTCGCTCGTGGAGCTGGACTTCCTTCTCAAGAGGTTCGCTCATGGTTTCTCACGCTCCTTTATCCGCCGCATTGATGCCATGTCCCGTCCGCGCCGTAATACGGGACGCACTGTACCCACACGCCGTTTGACGCCCAGTAGATCTGGCACTTCTGGAACGCGCCGTCCGTGGCGTAATAGACCAGCCCCTCCTCGTAAGTCACCACGATCTTCAGCGCGTCCAGGTACAGGTAGTTGTCCGAATAGCCGCTGGACGGCGTGCTGTCCCCGGCGTAGAGCACCAGCGTGTGCCCGCCGCCCTCGAGGTACGCCTTCAGCCGCGCAAACAGCGTGGAGGCCGCGTCCACCGGGCGGGAGATGTTGCTGGCACTGTAGAAGTTGGTGCCGGAGAGATTGCCGAGCGTCCCGCCCACAAAAGAGGATCCCGTGCCGCCCGTGCCGGTGGTGGGGTTTGCCACAGTGGATTCCCGGAACTTCAGCGTCTTGGTGGCCCAGTTGCCCGCGCCGGCCTCGGAGATACAGGTGGTGATGAAGGTGATGCCGGTGATCACCTTGTTTGTCATGTCGAGGGTCTTGAAGTTGCAGATGCCCACCAGGTTGCCGGTGGAAGCGTACGCGCCCTGGCCGGCGCGGTCGCTTAGGTAGTTGCCGGAAGCGTTGTATTTCCGGGAGAACAGGGTGGCCGAATATGTCGCCGTCGCCATACATCCACCTCCGTCACGAGATGGGCTTGAGCCAGAGTTTGCCGTTCACGACGGTGGGCTCGGTGGAGGAATAGATCACGAGGTTCGCGGCGTAGCCGAGATTCGCCACGGCGTCCGCGGCGGAAGCCGCGCCGGTTCCCCCGTTGGCCACAGGCAGCGCGCCGGTGGTGTTGCCAAGGCCCAACGCGTTTCTTGCCGCCGCGGCGCTCGTTTGCCCGGTGCCGCCGTTGGCAATGGGCAGCGCGCCGGAGGTATTGCCAAGCCCCAGCGCATTCCGGGCCGCGGCGACGGTGGTCGCGCCGGTGCCGCCGTTTGCCACGGGTAGCGCATCGGTGGTGTTCCCAAGGCCTAGCGCGTTCCGGGCCGCGGCGGCGGAGGCCTGGCCCGTGCCGCCCTTGGAGATGGGGAGCGTACCGGTAATGGCCGCATCCGTCAGCGCGTGGGCGTGCCCCGACGCGGCCGCGCCCAACGCCGTCAGCGCGGCGGACGCACTCGTCGCGCCGGTGCCGCCGCTTGAAATGGGCACGGCTCCGGTGGTATTGCCCAGGCCCAGCGCGTCCCGCGCGGCGGCCACGGTGGTCTGGCCCGTGCCGCCTTTGGCGATGGGCAGGATCCCGGTAACCGCCGCGTCCGTCAGCGCGTGGGAGTGATCCGAAGCCGCCGCGCCGAGATTGGAAAGGGTCACGCCCAGATTGGTGCGGGCGGCGCTCGCGTCCGTAGCGCCGGTGCCGCCCTTGGATACCGGCAGCGTCCCGGTGAGCGAACCCGCCGCTAACCCGTGGGTGTGATCCGTCCCGGACGCACCGATGTTGGCGGGCGTGATGCCGAGATTGGTTCGCGCCGCCGCCGCGTCCGCACCGCCGGTGCCGCCTTTGGAAACGGGGAGCGTGCCGGTGAGAGAACTTCCCGCCAGATCGTGGGTGTGCGCCTCCGACACAATGCTGGACACCGTGCCGCACAGGGAACTGTCGCTTCTGCGGTCGGTGATGTTGGCGGAAGAGACGGAGGTCGCGCCAGCGGCCACGTACACATCCGCGATGCCCAGCTCGTACACGCTCGTATCCCGCTGAAGTGCGGGAGCAACGGGCGAGGACGCCGCGGTGCCGGTTTTCACCGCCGCCCAGATCGCGCGATTGGCGAGACTCCACCGAATCACCACCCGGTCAATCCGCGGGAGCGTCCCATCCGCCGTGGAGAGAGGCAGCGTGAGCGCCGCGTCGTTCGTGTAGAAGTAGCCGTTGATCCAGGCGAGCCCCGCCGCCACGGACACGTTCATGCCGTCGCCGGGAGAGACTTGCAGGTTGGTGCTCGGGGAACCAAACACGCCGTTTCCGATGAAGGACGCGAAGTACTCCGCCCAGTCGGCGGCGGAATACACACGGTCGCCGTCCACCGCGTTGAAAAATCGGGAAGCCTCCGCCATACTTACCTCCATTTGAGTTTGTCGTTCAGGGTGGGGAGCGAGGAACCGAACGTTGCGGTGATCTCGGTCTTGCCGCTCTCGTAGGCCTCCTCGATCTCCGTAATCCGCGCGTCGATGGTGACGCCCCATCTTCGGTTCAGGCAGGTGACGCGGTCGCCCACGTCGAAATCCTCTTTGTACGCGAGGTTCGCCGCCGTGTTGATCTTGCTAGAGAAAGAGATACTTTCTGTCTTGTCCGCCAGGACGGACGCGCCCTGCGCCCGCAGGAGAGCCGCGTAATCGACGGTTTCGTCGCCGCCATCATCGGAGACATCCGACGCTTCATAGAAATACTCGATCCGGTCAAGCCCAGTCTTTGTATCGTCCGAAACCTCCACGGACTCCCGCGCGCCGGTGCTGATGGTGGCGCTGCTCTGCAGATACACCGCGGTGGCGACGTTTTCCGCGCTTTCGGAAAACTCCTGTTCCAGGATGTTGTCAAAGTCCGGGGAGAACACGCACAGGGCGTTCTCTGTCTGGCTTGATGTCCGATCCAGACCTTTGTATACGGTGAATGTGTGGAGCCTGGTTTTGGGGTCGGTCGTGATCTTGAACCCGATCTTCGCCAGCTGCGCCCGGGCGGTGCACACGTCCAGCGCGTTGGCGAATTCCTCCGAGGTGTAGGCGTAGGTGTCCGTGGTCACGCCGGAGAGGTCGCCGATCACGAGATTCGGGACCGCCCTTCTTGTGTCCGTTGGGCTGACGAGATTGTCGTTCACAATCTTGGCGAGCAGTTCGTGCGTGCCCATCTCCGCGGAGAGGATGGGAATGATGAGCCGGTTCCCGATCCAGTGGGTCAGGAACTTGCCCTGCACCTCGACGCTCTCCAGCCCGTCCGCGTCCTTATCGATGTGCCGGTAGAGGATCTGACCGGCCTCGTCGGCGTCCCGGCGGACGAGGATCCGCCCGAGCTTGAGAAGATTCGCGTGCTTCTCCGTCATGGGTACGAGCAAGGAAAACTCCCCGCACGCCCAGTACCGCCGCGTCCAGACGAGGGAAGTGATCTCCTCCAGAATCCCCAGAAGCGTCATGGACGTGTCGTAAATATACAGTTCCAACCCTACACCCCCAGATACCGGTTGCTGTGGTAAACCACGACCTGCAGATTGTCCACGCCTTCGTCCGCCTCGTACTTGATGAGATTGTCCCCCGGATCCAGCGTCAGGAATGTGCTGTCGATGTCCAGGTACTTGAGCGCGTCCTCCGTTGTGCCTTCGTGGGTGTATGTCGCTGCCTTCCCGCCGTAGCCCGTGGAGACGGTGAGGGTATCTTCAGCGGATAGCGTCAGCTGGAACCGGAGGAACTCGCCTGTGGTGACGTTCAGGATCTTGGGATTGACGACCGTGCTGACGGCGGTGATCTCCGCGCGAATGCCGCTCTCCACATCGCCGTCGTTTAAAACATTGACGATGACGCTCCGCTGGCGGTATCCGATCATCGTACCCGTCGCGGCGAGGGCCACCGGGAATTCCAGCCCGCCCACCCACGCGGCCACATCCGTGCGCCGCTCGGACGCCTCCCGCCAGAAGGGGTCCAGACACGAGAGCGTCACTGCGAACTTGGGGTAAATCTCCTGCGGCTTTTTGGTCACCACGGGGGAACTGGACGCGTAGCAGCCGATGATCCTTGAAAAGGACCCATATTGATAGGAAAGGACGCCTTTGAGCTTTGGATTGAGCACCCGGGCGAGCTTGCGCCGATATTCCCGTGCCTTTTCGGGATCGCGTTCCCGGATGGCGCCGGAGATGTCGATCTCCCGGCTCTCGATCCGGCTGGCCACATAGGTGTCGCCGTCCTGGCCCATGGAGTGGATGGAGTAGATCGTGGAGCGCACGTCGGTGAGCCCCGTGACTTCCTGTGGGCAGAACGCCGCCGCGTGGAAGAACACCAGCGATTCGCCGTTTTCGTTTTCGTAGGTCAGAATTTCGATCTTCCCTCCGTTCATTCTGTGCGCCCCCCTTCCCGCAAAAATGGGCAAACAAAAGGCGCCCCTCCTCTTGGGAAGAGCGCCTGCGCAATGCCGCTAAATCAGGTTCACGTACTCCTGCCGCGCGTCCACCACCGCGTAAAGGACGACCCGCCTCGCCTCGTCGTCCACCTTGTAGAAGATCAGGTTCCTTTCCACGATCAGCACGCGGTAACCCTGCCGCTTAAGAATGGCATATCGGGGAATCCCGCCCATATGCGGGGATGTCTCCAGGCTGCGGATCGCCTTCTCCAACTTCTCGAGATACCGGAGCGCAACCTCAGCGCTGCCCGAGTCCGCCGCGATGTATTGGATGATGGCGTGAAGCTGGTCGTTGGCCTTGTCGGTCCGGTAAATCTCGTACTTCATCCGTCCGGATTCCCCCGCAGTGCCGCGCGAAGCTCGCGGAACGTATCTTCCACGGGCGCGACGCGGTTGGCCCGCACGTCTTCCTCCGCGTCCGCCAGTGTGCGCAGAAGCTCCAGTTCGGCGCGCATCTGCTCATATTCCGCAAGGCCTATGAGCACCGTGTCCCCGTGCCCGTTTACCGTAATGTACACAGGCTGCCGGCTTTCCCGGCAGAGCCTGGAGATCTCCGCGTAGTGGTTGCGCAGATCAGCCGACGGCCGTATCCGTTCCATGCGATCACCTCCCGACGTCATAGTCATATTATATCCCGATATGCCTATTTCGTCAACCGTCAGGTGAGCGCCCTCGCGATCTGTTTGAACTGTCTGGCGGCCTCCCGCTGCTGGCCGACGTAGGAGGTTTCCTCTGCGTAGATGTTCTGGGTAACAGAAACCCCGCTCTGCTGACTTCCGCCCGCGGCCTTGAGCGCAGACACAAACGCACTCATGATCTGCGCCGCCTGCTGCTCGCGTTCGGCCTGGGACTCGGTCAGGATCTCTCGCATGCCGGCCTTCAGCCGGTCGGACATTTCCGCCCAGAGGGTGTCGAGGGGAAGGATCGCCTCGGGTCCCGCTTCGCCCACGCCCTGGAGCCCCGCGCGCGTGCCGAAGATGGTTGGCTCGTCGAAAATGCCGCCCAGCGCGTTCCACACGACGGAGAGTTTCGGGATGGAGACGCCCCAGCCGATGTCCTTCCAGGTGACCTTGATCTCCGGGAGATCGAAACTGGGGAGCTTCCACTCGAAGTCGAACAGGCCCTTGAAGTCCGAAACCTTGTCCACGACCCAGTTGTAGGCCGTGGTGATGGGCGACTTGATGACGTCCACCACCTTGTCCCACACGTCCTGCACACTGGTTTTCACCGTCTCCCAGGCATCGGTGATGCCGGTTTTGCCCAGGGAAACCGCGGCCTTGACGGCGTTCGTGATTCCCAGCCACGCCGTGCCCGCGTCGGTCTTGAGTGTGTCCCAGATGTCCTTGGCGCCCGTGGAAATGGCGGTCCACTTCTCCGAGATGGTTGTTTTCGCGGACTCTACGGTGCCGGTGATCGCCGAGGTGATGGCGTCCCACTTGTCGGAGGCGGCGGTCTGGATTCCGTCCCAGGTGTCCGATAGCGCCGTCTTGACGGCGGTCCACTTGCTCTCCACCGCGGTCTTGACGGTATCGACTGCCGTGCGGATCGCCGCGGTGATGTCATTCCACACGTCGGACGCGGTGGAGGAGATGGCGTCCCAGGTATCCGAAAGCGCGGTCTCGGCCTTGTCCCACTGGTCCTCGGCCCACGCCTTCGCGGAATCCACCGCGTCCGAGATGGTCGTGGTGATGGCATTCCAGGTGGCGCTGGCGGCAGTGTGGATGCCCGACCAGATACCGGTCACGGTGTCGGAGAAGGCCGTCCATGTCGTGGAAGCGGTTGTCGAAATGGAATCCCACAGCCCAGAGAAAAAGTCTGCGACAGCATTCCATGTTGCGGTCGCTGTATCGCTGATCGCCGTCCACACGCCCGTCACGGCGTCGGAAAACAGCGCCCAGCCTTCGCCCGCCGCGGTGGTTATCGTCGTCCACAGCCCGGAGAGGAAATCTGCGATGGTGTTCCAGGCGGTGGTCGCCGCGCCGCTGATCGCCGTCCAGATTCCGCTCACGGTGTCCGAGAAGGCCGTCCAAGCGGTGGACGCGGTGGCGGAGATGGAATCCCACAGCCCGGAGAAGAAGTCCTTGACCCCATTCCAGATGGCGGCAATCCTGCCCGCGATGTCGACGCCGAAGGATTCCGCAATGGTCCGGATTGCTTCCCACGTGCCGGCGAAGAACGCCTGGATCGCCTCCCAGATGTTTTGCCAGAATTCGCCCACGGACGTGAGCGCCGCCTTCAGATGTGTAAGCGCGCCGTCGAAATCCCCGGTGAGCAGGGAAATAATCGCGCCGACGATGTTCATCACCACGTTGACCGCCAAGACAATCGCCTCAACGAACGGCCCGAGGGCGTTCAGCAGCCCGTTCCCGACGGCGATGGCGTTGGCAATCACCGCGCCGATGAGCACCCCAATGGCCGTCACCACCGGTTCGATGATGGTCCAGATGTTCTGGAACACCTCGACCACCGTATTCCAGAGGCTGGTCAGCGCTTCTTTCACCGGCTCCATGGCCGCCTTGATGTTCTCGAACGTGGCAAGGAACATCTCCTTCACCGGCTCGAGGGCCTCGACGATGGACGCCCAGATTTCGTTGACCTTGTTCCGAAAATCCTCGTTCTTGTTGTAGAGGATGACGAATCCGGCCGCCAACGCCGCGACAGCTGCGATTACGAGCCCAATGGGGCTGGTCAGCGCGCCGAGGACCGTTCCGAGCACCTTCGTTGACCCGCCCACGCCGCTGATGAGCTTTGCCACCGGCGAGAGCGCCTTGGTCACCTTGCCGACGGTGGTCACGACTTTCCCGACCACGATGAGCACCGGGCCGATGGCCGCGACGATCGCCGCGATCTTGACGACGGTCTCCTGCATCTTGGGGCTGAGAGAAGAAAACCAATTGCCCACCGCCTCGATCTTGTCCGCGACAGTCTCCAGCACCGGGACCAGGGTATCCAGGATCTTCTCGCCCAGCACGCGCCCGGCGTTCTTGATCTTGTTCATCGCGACCGTGGCGTCGTCCGAGGAATCCAGAATGGTGTCGTAGGTGGTCGCCACCACGTCCCCGTAATTCTCCATGGAGTCCGCGAGATCGTCCACCGAGAAGCGGCCCTCCCGAATGGCGGTGGTCATCTCCGCCGCGCCTTTTGTGCCGAATACCTCCTGGGCGATGGCGAGCGCTTCCGTCTCGGTGGACGTGTTTTGGATGCTCGAGATGACGCTGTTCAGCGCGTCTTCCAGCGGCATGCCGCTGTCGGTGAGGTTGGTGACCGCCTTCTTGAGGCCCGCCATGGCTGTGCCGGTATCCACGCCCGCGAGTTCCATCTGGCCGATGAGGTTAATGGACTCTTCCGCGTTCAGACCCAGTTCCTTGAGCGTCGCGCTGTTCTCCTCCAGCGTGGACATGAGGTCGTCCATGGAAAGGCCTGTCTCCTGTCCCTTGGCGGAGAGCATGCCCAGAAAGTCCGCCGCGTCGGACGCGTCCAGCCCGAACTGGGCGAGCAGGCGCGACGTGGAATCCACCGCGTCGTTGACGTCGGTGTCGTTGATGGCGGCGAAGCGCAAAAACAGCGCCGACAGGCTCTTGAGTTCGTCGCCCGTGGCGCCGAAGCGGGTGTTGACCTCCCCGACGGTGGTTCCCGCGTCGTCCATGGTGACGGCCATGTTGGTGAAGAGATCGACCGCCACGTCCTCCATGCCGGAGAGCGCGTCCCCGGTGGCGCCGGTCTTCTTGGCGATGGTGTCGAGTCCCTCATCCAGGTCATAGAACGACGCCACAGCCGCGGTGCCCACCGCCGCGATGGGCGCGGTGATATTCTTGGAAAAGCCTTCGCCCACGTCCGAGATCTTTTCGCCGACCTTCTCCAGCCGTTCGCCCACACCCTCCAGGTTGACGGAGAGCTGGTACCAGCCGTTCTGGTTGGTCGCGATCTGCTCATTGACGTTTTTGAGCGCCGTTTCGGTGTTGGTAAGCTCCGCCCGCGCGGTCTCCAGCTTGTCCTTGAGCTTCTGAGTCTCCTCGGCGTCCGCGCCCTTGGTTTCGACGGATTTCTGGTACGCGGCCTCGAGCTCGGAAACTTTCTCCCGCTGGGCGGCGAGCTTGTCGGTGAGGGTCTTCGCGCTGCCCTCGAGCTTGGTGACCACCTTGTCAAAGTCCGTGACGCCGGTGGCGGAGCTTCGGTACTGGGATTGAAGCTTCGTCATCTGCTTCTCGAGCTTTTCCATGCCGGACTCGAACTGCGCGCTGTCCAGCGACAGCTTGACAATCAGGTCCCCGATGTCCTTGACCGCCATGCTCCGCCACCTCCCCTTAAATCAGATCGTCAAAGGGCGTCTGCGCGCGGGAACGCCGTCCTCGCCGGGGCGCGCGCAGCCGCACGTGATGCGCGTACAGCGCGCTGAGCTTCCGGAGCGTGGTGTGCCAGAACTCCTCCCGGGTCATGCCCAGCACCACCGTGCCGATGTAGTAGAGCCCCACCCAGTCGATGCCGGATCTCTCGCCGCCCGACGCGGGCTGGAACGATTCCCACAGCGCGTCTAAGTAGGGTTTTCCTTGCCGCTTTCCGATGTCTCAGACGGATCGCTGTCCGGCATGGCCCGGTTCATGGCGTCGGCGATGGTCTCCATGATCCCGCCGATGTTTTGAAGGCCCACCATGGCGCCCACGCCCTTTTCGGTGAGCGTCTCGTCCTCGTACAGAAGTCCCGCCCACAGAAGCGCCCGCGCCGCCTTGAGGCTGCCCTTTTTCATGGCCTTAAACGCCGCGTCCATGGAGCCGAACTTCTCCTCCAGTTCCGCGAAGGCGTTCAGGTCAAACCGCAGCGTCCGGGGCTTGTCCAACGTGATGGGGACCGCGATCTCGCGGATGTCTCGAAGTGCCATGTATTGCTTCCTCCGTCATCAGGATTGTGACGCCGCCGTCTGGTCGCCGGGCACCTTGTCAAACCAGGTTTCCGCGCCGGTGAAGTCCTCGTCTCCGCTGTCGGCCACCCGCTGCCACTCGCCGTCGTAGACGCGCTTGACAAAAGTGCCCGAAAGCTTGGGATTGTTCCACTTGGGCGCGTCCTCCATGGTGGCGTAGTCATCCTCTTTGAGCGCGAACTTGCCCTTGAGCAGCCACGCGAACCGGTAGTTCCCCTTGGTGGTGCGGGCCATGAACCCAATGGCCACATACGGCGGCACGTCCGTGTCCTTCTGCACCATGACGCCGGACGCGTAGGTGTGCCCCAGAAGCACCGCCTGGGTCTTGAGCGGCAGCGTCGCCAGCTCCATCTCCAGAGAGATGTCCCCCAGCGCGGTCTGGGTGTCGAATACGCCATCGTCGGCGTAGAGGTTTTCCTGGTTGGACGTGGGGCTGATGGTCGCGCTGATGGCCCCCGCCAGGGGTTGAGGCGTTCCGTAAGTGAGCGCGCTGTCCGAATCCTCGGTGAGCAGCGCGTAGTGGATGTTCCGAAGGCCGATCGCCTGCATGCGTCATTCCTCCATGATGTCGTCGTAATATTCGTAGCTGACGGACTTGACGTAGATCCCCTCGTCCGGCAGGTAATCGTCCTGCACCTGGGAAAGCCGGCGAAAGCCCAGCGCGCGCAGGGTGGCATGGAGCGCGGCGCTCATTTCCCGGAGCACGTTCTCCCGGGCATAGAGGTCGAGCCGGTACTCGCTGCGCTCCCGGATGGGCGCGTCGTCCGCCCAGGCGGTGTACGCCCGCGTGGTTTCAAAGACCGCGACGCGGGGGAACAGCTCCGCCTGCGGGGAGAGCATCTGGTAGATGGCCGGGTGCCCGGTCGTATCCGTAGGAAACAGAGAGACGAGCGCTTCGTTCTGAAGCAGCCCGTCCACAAGCTGAGAGCAATCCATCTGATCACCTCAAATCCATCACAGCCCGAGTTCGTCCTTGAGGGATTCCTGCACGATTTTGGAGACCTCGTCCGCCTTCTCCAGCGCGGCCGGCCGGAAGAAGGGGCGCGCGGCGAGCTTCACCGTGCCGTACTCCAGGTACTTCCAATAGAAGGACGTGCCGTTCGACCCGCCGTCCACCGTGACGCCGGCCACGCCGGTTCCGTCCATTTTGACCGCAACGATCCGGTCCGCCAGGTGCAGCGGCGAGCGCTTCCTGCCCGTCCGGTGGACGAGGCTGCGCGGGGCCTTCGCCTGCGCGGCCGGCACGATGGCCTGCGCGCCCTTGAGAAGCGCGTTTGCCGCCGCCACGTTGGCCGCGTCACCCAGCGCCTTCGCCTTTGCGCCCACCTCCCCGAAGGAGTCCAGACTAAGCACGGTTTTCATGCTTCCGCTACCTCGCTCCGGGCGGCGATCTCCAGCTTCACGTGCCGGCCGCCCGGGTCGGTCACGCTCTCGATGTTGTAGGTTCTGCCTTCGTACCGGATCGTCATCTCCGCGGTCACGTCCGTCCGGTAGCGGATGGTGAAGCGCACGGTGTCCGCCCGGTTGTCCGCCGCGGCGGCGAAGTACTCCCGGGCGCTCACCGTCTCCACCTTCGCCCAGGCCTGAAACAGTTCGCCAAAGGTTTCGGTCGTCACGCCGCTTTTCACCGTCACCGTGCGCCCCAAAAAGGCAATCCTGTGCCGGAGTTCCCCGGCGGGCAGGATGGCGGGATTGGCCATTTGACTCCCTCCCTAAAACAGCGCCTCCGGGTTCCGGTACGGCCAGAGCAGCGCCTGGAACGCTGCCTTCATGGCGGCGTAGGCGGCGGTGTCGTCGCTCTCCCGGTGGGTGTAGTGATAGCCCGCGAACAGCAGCACCGCCAGCCGCGCGGGCTCCGGAGCCTCGGAGAGCGGCTGGCCGCAGAAGTCCGCCGCCGCGGTTTCCGCCATCCTGAGCAGGCTCTGAAGGTAGCCGTCCTCCTCGTCCGTCTCAATGCGCAGATGCGCCTTCAGCTCGTCCAGGGTCACCATATCAGGCGCTCTTCTGCTGGAGCACCTGCACGGCCTCGGCCAGCACCAGCTTTCCGTCCACGCGCTCGGCGGCCAGAAACCCCACCTGCCCGGTGGCGGCGTAGAGCTCGTTCAGGCGCTTGAAGCTGCGGGTGGTGCGGTCCGCCACCCAGTAGTAGGAGAAGTCCCCAAACACTACGGACTTCGCGCCCGCCGCCATGACGGGCATGTAGGCCGAGGTGTAGATGGGGCGGTTCAGGATGGTGTCCGGGGTACCGGCGGTGACCGATGGCGCCCAGAGGTACTGGCCGGTGGTGTCCTTGAGCTTGCGCAGGGCCTTCACCGTCGCGTCGTTGGTGAGGAACACCGCGCGCTTGCGGTACGGGGAGCGGAGCGCGTAGAACAGATCCATGATCTCGTCCAGCGTGACCGCGGTGGCGCTTGCCGCCGTGACGCCCACCTGCGCGCCGCCGGTGGCATTGAGAAGGCCAGTCGGCCGCCCGGTGCCGTTCCCGGTGAAGAAGGCTTCCTCTTCCGCGGAGCCGATCCTGCGGGCGAACTCGGTGGCGATGTAGGAAGGCAGATCGAACACGGAGTCGTTCAGCAGTTCCTCCGACACGCGGATCATGGTGCCCAGCTTGTACGCGCCGATGGACACCTGGCCGAAGGTGTCGTCGCTCTCCACGTACGCGCCCTCCTCGTCAATCCAGGCCGCGGAGCCGTGGGTCGCGACCACGGGAATCTTGCGGTCGCCGGTGCTGGTGGTGATCACGTGCGCCAGCTGGCGGAAGATGTTCTGCTCCTGCAGCGCGTCCACGAGCGTGCGCTCGAACTCATCCGGGACGAGGTAGCCGCCCTCAGTGTCCGTGCCCACCTGCAGCGCGTTCTGGACGTCGAAGTTCACGCCCTTCTGGCGCATGGATTTCCAGAAGGCGCGGGCGTACTCGTCGGTGGCGCGGCCGGTCTTTTCGGAAGCACTCGAACCGGGCTTGCCGGTGATGGGCGCGGAAGCGGGCGCGCTCAGTTCCCGGTCGATGGAAGCCTGGCGCTCCAGCCGTTCGATCTCCTTGCCGAGGTTGACCACCTCAGCTTCCATCCGGTCGTAGGTGGCGGCGTCCTCGGCGGAGATGAGCCCGTCTGAACCTCGCTTGGCGTCCAGGAAGGCTTTCGCCGCGTCCCAGGCCTTGGCGCGCTTCTCGCGCAGGGAAAGAATCTGATCCATGGGATGTCCTCCAATCATTTTAAAAGCGCCAGCCTCTTTTCGAGGTCTGACGCTCGGATGCCGGGTTGTGTGGGTTTGGGGTTTCTCATCCGGAGCTTGGTGAGCAGGCAGTTGGTCACCGCGCGGCGGGAGAAGGCGTAGCCATCTTCAACCAGCGTGTGCCCTTCTTCGATGTTTTCCTCTTGCCGTTCGAACAGGATGCCGTCCGCGAAGCCCAGATCCACAGCCTTTCGGGCGTTGATCCAGGTCTCCCCGTCCATAAGGTGGGAGAGCTTCGCCCGGGAAAGCCCGGTCTTGATCTCATAGGCGTTCAAGATGCTCTCTTTGACTTCTGAAAGCATCGCGATGGCCTTCTCCATCTCCGCGCTGTCCCCAATGGCCAGCGTCATCGGGTTATGGACCATGATCATCCCCACGGGAGAGATGAGCACCTTCGTGCCCGCCATGGCAATCACCGACGCGGCGCTGGCGGCGATGCCGTCGATCTTGACCGTCACGTCCCCCGGATAGTCCATGAGCAGGTTGTAGATCCGCGCCGCGGCGAACACGTCGCCGCCCGGGCTGTTCAGCCAAATGGTCACCGGCCCGGTGCCCGCCGTGAGCTCCGCCTTGAACGCGGCCGGGGTGATGTCGTCGTCCAGCCAGCTCTCCTCCGCGATCACGCCCTCCAGGTACAGCGTGCGCGCGTCCTCCTCATTTTTGATCCAGTTCCAGAATTTCTTCACAAGCCCTCCTCCGTTTCCTGCCCGGCCGGCGCGGAGCGGATGCCGTCCAGCCGGATCATGTTTCCGTTCACGAGGTACAGATCCCCGCCCTCCTCCGCGGGGATGCGGTCCAGGTTCTCCAGTTCCCTTATGTCGTTGGCGCTCATCCAGCCGTTCTGCCGCGCGATGGAGTAGCCGGTCATCCGGCTGGTGTAGTCGCCCCGGAGCAGTCCCTCCACGTTGAACCGCACAAAAAAGCGCTTCTTTTCGTCCGGCGAAAAGAGCGCCCGCTGCATGGCCTGCTCCCACCGCGCGATCCACGGCGAGAGGGTGTATTTGACGAATTCCAGGGATTGCTGCTCGATGTTGCTGAATGAGGACTTTTCCAAATCGCCGACCATGTGGGGCGGCACCCGGAAAATGCGCGCGATCTCGTCGATCTGGAACTTGCGCGTTTCCAGAAACTGCGCCTCCTCCGGGGATACCGAGATGGGTTTGTAGGACATCCCCTCCTCTAAAACTGCGACCCGGTGGGCGTTTCCGCTGCCCTGGTAGATGGCGTTCCAGCTGTCGCGCACGCGCTTGGGGTCCTTCACGACGCCCGGGTGCTCCAGAACACCGCCCGGCTGCGCGCCGTTCTGGTAGAAGGACGCGCCGTACTCGTCGCAGGCAAGGCCCATGCCGATGGCGTTCTTGGCCATGGCGATGGGCGAGTATCCGACCAACCCGTCAAATCCCAAGCCCGGAATGTGCAGGATGTCCGGCGGGTGCAGGAGTACGGTGCTCTTACCGCCGAAGGTGTGCGCGTCCGCATCGGAGCGTGTGTACTCGTAGTAGATGCGCCCGGCGACATCCCGGTCCACGGTCATGCGGTCCGGCATGAGGGGGTAGAGCGCCAGCACCTCGCCCCGGCCGTTTCGGATCACCTGGGCGTAGGCGTTGCCCCACAATAAAAGGTGGGTCATGAGCGTCTCCCGGAAGGAGAAGGACGACATTTCCGGGTTGGGCTCGTCATGGAGTAATAGGTATAGCGGGTGCAGAACCGCCTTCTCTTTGCTGCCGGCCCGGCTCGGGTCACCCGTGTCGTTGTACCGGTACACGTGCAGCGGCAGCGACGCGATGGCTTCCGCCAGGATTCTTACACACGCGTACACCGCGGTCATCTGCATGGCACTTCTTTCGTTGACCGCCTTGCCGGAAGTGGTGCCGCCGAAAAAGAAGGCGTAGGAACTGCCGCTTAAGCTGTTGCGGGCCGCGCGCCGCCCGGGCTTGTCCCGCGCCCGGAACAGGCCTGTCAAGGGATTTTTCAATTGGCCACCTCCACTCAGGCATGAAAAAAGAGCAGCCGATCGGTTGCTCTTTGCAAGATAAATTGAAATACGTTTATCTCGCACAACGAGTCTGCTCAGATTTCTATTTTAACAAAGCATATATCACTTTAACAATAGTCAGTCCATAATCAACAAAAAAGTTTTTTTGTTCTTCCGAATAGATACTCCTTTCTACTATGGCATCCTCAGTAGCATGTCTAAAACAATGCATCTTCTTTCTATAGCTTGTCACTATATCGTTAGATATGTAGTCAAAACAAATTTCAGAATAATCAAGCGTAAGAAACTTCCCATTTTTCTTCAACAAATTTTCTATTAAATTTGCTATCTCCGCGAGCTTTTCATCCGTAGGCATATTACTGAAAGATGCTTGACGATTTGATATCTCTATAAATTTTCCGTTAATTGAATCATCTATACCAATATGGCACGATCTTTGTTCAAAGGTTAAACTTGCAACAAAATTTCTTCTAACAGCATATCGAACAGTTCCGTTATCATCGTCTCCTTGCGCAATAATCCTGTTTCTGATTTCTCCATAAGTAAAATCAATAGGATCAATGGGCGGTCTTGCCAACAATCTTGGAAATTCTTTTATCTCATATCCTATTTTATACAAATAGTACGACACAAGATAAAACCAACATTTATTATCTTTGCTAAAAGAGCTTAACTCTGGCTGGCACAATTCCCGAAATTTCGTTATCGCTTCCTCCGCATCATACACCTCAAATTCATAGTCCTCAACGTCCTTATATCCACTAAACACATTGTATACTTTATTGACGTTTTCAATTGAAGCATAAAAACGATGATGATATTCATCCTCTTGTATATTTTTGAAGTAAAAGTCTTTCAAATCCATACCGACGCTCCAATGCTTTTGAGAAATTTGATAACGCATCTTCAGATAATCATTGCCATAAATTCGCTGTTCTCATTATGATAAGTATAACATATACATGGAGAATCTGCAATCAAATCTGAAGTAACCCTCGCGTATCATAAACGCTCCCGCCCGGCTCCCCGCCGTGCCGAAGCGCCCGGTCCAGCGCCATGATGGTTGCCACCGCGCCGTCGATCTTCTCGGTGCTCTTCTCCTTGTCCGGCTTGATGTTCCCCGCCGGGTCGGTGCGGATAAAGATGTTGTCCATCATCCAGCGCAGCACCGGGTGCCCGCCGTGGGCAATCCGGCCTTCCAGCGTCAGTTTCATGAGTTCCTTCGTCGGCGGGGACATATCCCTGAACCCCTGGCCGAAGGGCACCACCGTGAAGCCCAGCCCCTCCAGGTTCTGCGTCATCTGCACCGCGCCCCAGCGGTCGAAGGCAATCTCCCGGATGTTGTACTTGGTGCCCAGCTCGTCGATGAACCGCTCGATAAAGCCGTAGTGCACCACGTTGCCCTCGGTAGTCATGAGATGCCCCTGTTTCTCCCACAGGTCGTAGTTCACATGATCCCTTCGCACCCGCAGGTCAATGTTATCCTCCGGGATCCAGAAGTACGGCAGAATCTCGTATTTATCGTCCTCGCTGTCCGGCGAGAACACCAGCACGAACGCGGTGATGTCGGTGGTCGAGGACAAATCCAGCCCGCCGTAGCACGTTCGCCCTTCCAGTCGCTTTGCGTCCACCGGGAACGCGCAGGCGTCCCACTTCATCATGGGCATCCAGCGCACAGACTGCTTCACCCATTGGTTGAGCCGCAGCTGCCGGAAGCTGTTCTCCTCGGCGGGGTTCTGCTTGGCGCTCTCACACGCGGCCTTCACCTTGTCGAGGCCCACCGTAATCCCGAGGGACGGGTTTGCCTTCTTCCACACCTTGGGGTCGGTCCAGTCGTCTTCCTCGGCCGCGCCGTAGATGACCGGATAGAAGGTGGGGTCGTGCTTGTGGCCTTCCAGGATATCCAGCGCCTTCTGGTGGGTTTCGTAGCAGATGGACTGGGTGTCCGTGCCTGCCGTGGTGATGAGGAAGTACAGCGGCTGCATCCGCGCGTCGCCGGACCCCTTGGTCATAACATCGAAGAGCTTCCGGTTGGGCTGGGTATGCAGCTCATCAAACACCACGCCGTGGATATTGAAGCCATGCTTGGAGTAGGCCTCGGCGGAGAGCACCTGGTAGAAACTGTTGGTGGGCAGGTAGATGAGCCGCTTGGTGGAGGCGAGCAGTTTCACACGCTTGGACAGCGCCGGGCACATGCGCACCATGTCCGCAGCAACCTCGAACACGATGGACGCCTGCTGACGGTCGGCGGCGCAGCCGTACACCTCTGCCCGTTCCTCGTGATCCGCGCAGGTGAGAAACAGCGCCACCGCCGCGGCGAGCTCGCTCTTGCCCATCTTCTTGGGGATCTCCACATACGCGGTGTTGAACTGCCGGTAGCCGTTGGGCTTCAAGACCCCGAACAGATCGCGGATGATCCGCTCCTGCCAGTCGATGAGCTCAAAGGGCTTGCCCGCCCAGGAGCCCTTGGTGTGGCGCAGCGCCTGGATGAAGGCGACGGCGTAGTCCGCGGCGGCCTTGTCGTACACCGAATCCTTGGCCATGAACGGCGTGGGCGTGTACTTTTTGAGCTTCCGCGTGGTCGTCACCTCCAAAATAAAAAGCTTCAAAGGCCTGCTTGCTGATCTACGAGGAACAGCCCCCGAAAGGGAGCGTTCCGGTCGGTTTGATCTTAAGGTTTCAGTTCCGGGTGCGGGGTTTCGCCGTCCCACCGGATGGTGTAGCGCACCTCGGAGGGCTCGCCCGGCTCCCGGGTGATCACCCGCAGGTCA
>NZ_JBISDI010000034.1:0-41630 GCF_051162045.1 Anaerozeibacter quisquiliarum | reverse complement strand
ACAAACGCCCATGTCAACACCCAATTTTGCGAAATAATCCGTTTTGATGTTAAGAGTCGCGTTCGCCCCACGCGACCAGCAGCGGCTGCAATTGCCGCCCCGCGAGGGCCGCCCCCGCCGCCTCCTGTAACCGCGATGCGTGGAACACCATCGAACTCGGCTTGGCCGCCGGGTCATCCTGACCAAGTGGGATAAAATATATCTGTTTGCGCGCCATCAGCACGCCCATGTTGCGCGCGCCGGCCGCCAGCGCGTCGTTGGTGGCCAGGCCGATCAGCACCGGCCGCTGGTTTCTGAGCTGTGATTTGCAGGCCATGGTCACCGAGGTGTCGGCGATACCCAGCGACAGCTTGGCGCAGGTGTTGCCGGTGCAGGGCGCGACGACGATCAGGTCGAACATCCTTTTTGGCCCGATGGGTTCCACCTCGGGAATCGTAGTCAGCGCGGCCCGCCCGCATATGTCCTCGATCGTTTCGCGCACCTTACGCGCGGTAAAGAACCGCGTGTCCATGGTGACGACAGCGCCTGACAGAATGGGCGTGAGCTCGGCGCCCGCCGCCCGCAGCGCAGGCAACACGTCGAACACCGCCTGCAGCGTGCAGAATGAGCCGGTGAGCGCAATCGCGATGCGCGCACCCGACAGGTTACCCATCATACCCCTCTCCTTTCATCGCCCGGCGCACCGCGGTAAGCAACGCCGCGCCCGCGCTCTCGGGACAATGCCGACCGGGCAGCGCCGGCTCGCGCCAGGCGTCGACGCCGCGCGCCAGCGCCGCCTCCAGATCTACGCCGTAGGGCGGGCTAGACAAATCGACGAGCAGCGAATCCGGGCGCAGACGCTGAACACGCGCGCCGTCCAGCACCCGCTCGGGCGGCGTGGAAAACACCATGCGCGCGCCGGGCAGCAGCGCCTCCATTTGCATAAGGTCAACCGCCCGCGCGCCCGCCGTGCGCGCCTGCGCACGCGCCTCCTCCCGGCGCGCCGCAACGGTGACCAGCGCGCCGTAACCCGAGAGCATCTTATGTAGCGACCGGGCGATCCGCCCATAGCCCACGATCAGCACCGGACAGCCGTAAAGTTCGTAATCGGCGCGCCGGACGGCCGAGGCAATCGCCCCCTCGGCGGTCTGCCGCGCCAGCGCGCAGGTCAGCGCCTCGTCGCGGCACAGCCGCACGATCGGGTGGCGCGCGCGGATCGCCTCAGGCGCTTCGCCCGGTCCAAACAGCATAAGCGTCGTACCGGCGCGCAGGTGCCCCTCAAGCTCGATCCACGGAAAGACTCTGGCGGAAAACGGCAGCACCAACCCCTTGGCAAAGGGGTTGGGCATCACAATCGACGCGGCGCGTTCGACGTCCGCCCAATCGGCCGCCGGTACGCCGGTCACCTCCGAGCGCTCCAGTCCCAGCGCTTTTGCCTCCATCCCTTCTCGGCGCGCCAGGCGTACCATATGCGCGTAGCGCAAATCACCGCCGATCGCCACCAGTTCCATCGTTCTTCCCTCCCCCCGACGCGGCATCCTATGTCCGACGCGCGGAACGGGTGCCGCCGCGCGGCAAAACGAACGCCCGGCCGCGTAGGCCGGGCATAGGGGGTGCTTTTCTATGTTTATGAAAGGAATCCGGAAGCGGGCATGGGCCATCGGCCCTCGCGCTCAAAGGTGGCCGCCGATTCTTTGGCCTCGCGGACAATATCTCCCGCGAAACCCATCTGCTCGAGCAGCTTAAGGGCATTGCGGGTTGTTGAGGAGCCATGGTGCAACTGATAGGTGAAGACGATGCCCCGCTCAGTCACTTCCTCGCGGAAGTGCCAGTTTTCATAGACGTCGGCCAACATGCGCGTGAGTTCGATGTCGTGGGTGGCCGCCATGCAGAGCAAATTGTGATCGGCGAGGGCGCGCAGCACAGCGCTCGATGCGGCGACGCGCTCGACGGTGTTGGTGCCGCGCAGGATCTCGTCCACGAACGCGAGCAGCATGCCGCCCTCGGTCGCCGCGTCCAGCAGGCGCTTGATGCGCTTGATTTCGGCCACAAAATAGCTCTCGCCGTCCACCACGCTGTCGCACACGGCCATCGAGCTCATCACCCGCGCGCGCGGCAACTGAAAGCGCTCGGCAAAACAACTGTATATCGTCTGGGCCAAAATGCAGTTGATCGCCATCGCCTTGACGAAGGTGGACTTGCCCGAGGCGTTCGAGCCGGTGAGCAGTGCGCAGCCTTGCCAATCGACGTCGTTGCGCACCGGCTCTACGATCAGCGGATGCGCGAGCCCCTTTCCTTGAACGCGCAAGTCGGATGTGAATTCGGGAACGCAATGAACAGGCGTCACTTCGCGCAACTGCGTGATCGCGAGCGCGGCGTCCAGCTCGCCCACCAACTGGTACAGGTCGCGCAATGCCTGTTCATGGCGCTGAGTGCCGCGCGCGATGGCGCACAGGCTGACCATATCCAACAGGAACATGATCTTGAGGTAATTGGTCAGGAAATCCAGATCGCCCGCGCGCTCCATCGCAAACATCGGCAGCCAGAACCGCACCGCGCGCAGTTCGTGCACGCGCGCCTTGATGCGCGCGATGTCGGCTGCCAGCTCAGGCGCGTCGATCTTCGAGAGTTGCCGCGCGGCACTGAGCACCGAAGCGATGTGCTTGAGCGCGCACTTTTCCCGGCCCCAGCGCCGCTCGGTCGCGGCATAAACCGCTATATTGACGATGAGCAGCCCCATCATGGCCAGCAACGCCTGCGGAAAGAAGGGACTGGCCGCGATCAGCAGCACCATCGACAGCGATAGTGCGTAGTAGATGCCCCGACGCTCGGGCACCTGGAATCCGGCGCGAAACAGGTAGCGCGGCGCGCCGTGGAACGACGGCTTGAGCACGCGGGTGAGCGCCATCTGCACGCGCAGACGCAGGTTTTCGTCGCGGCCGAACGCCTGGGCGCGCACATCGCGCGCCTTGAGCGCCTCCGCCGAAGCGCCGGTATCGCGCAGTATGTCGTACAGCACCTCGCGCCCGGCCGCGCTCATCGTGCGGTTGAGGCGCAAAAACAGCACGTCCATGTCGAGGTCGTCCCAGGTGGCGTCGTCTACCAAGGCGGTGTCCGGCATGGCCGCGCGCCGCATCCGGTGGTAGCCGGCTGCGTCCTCGAGGATGTCCCGCTCGAGCGGTTCGGCGTCCGCGCACCAGCGCAGTTTCAGTTGTTTTTCCATCCGCCGCCGCCGAAAAAAGCGCGCGCAGAGGGCCAGCGCGGGCAGGGCGATCAGGGCGAGAGGGAGCCATACGTGAACCGGCATGATGCTGCCTCCTTTGTTGCGTTACAGCTTCGCCGGGGGTAGTTGCCCCCCGGCGCATGTTATCCGCACGAATGCGATTTACACAAATTGACGGCGGTTTGCAGGGCGGCCGGTGGCCGCCCCTACGGCGCGCCCGCATCTCATGCCTTCACTCGGGCTCGTCCTCTACTTCATACCCTTTCTTCTCCGACCGGCCGTGCTGGCGGTCGAAGTTCTCCTGGTTCTTGCGCAGATAGCGTTCGTAGAGCTCGTCGGCGGTCATGCCGGCGCTCAGGCACATGCCGATGAAGAAGTGGAACACGTCGACCAGTTCTTCCTTTAAATTATCGGAATTGACCGGCCTCGGGTTTTTCCACCACTTGAAGTTGACCTCGCCCAGCACTTCGGAGAGCTCGGACATCATCGCCAGCACTTGTTTTTGAATCCACTGCTCGTCCGAAATGCCCTCCAGATGGCGGCGCGCGACCAGCTCTTCGTTGAATGCCTGCTGCCGTTCGAAAACCTTTTGTAAGCGGTCCATGTTACGCCTCCATTGCGTCCACACCGCGCCCGACCAACGCCAGCGCGGCCTCCCCGGAGAGCATCTCGAGCGCGACCGATTGCACCTGATCGTAGGTGATTGAGTCGATCTTGCGGATCACGGCCTGTTCATCCTGGGTGTCGTTGAGCAACAGCAACCGCCGGCCCATGGCGTTCATCCGGCTGGAGGTGGACTCGAGCCCCAAAATGTAGTTGCCCTTGAGCTGGTCGCGCGCCTTGGTAAACTCGTCCATGGTCATGCCCTCGCGCGCCATGCTGTCGGCCTCACGGCGGATCAGCGACAAAACCTCGGGGCCGTTTTGCATGCTGGTGCCGGCATATACGATCAGGATGCCGGTGTCCTTGTAAGACGTCGGATATGAGTAGACCGAGTAGACCATGCCCTTTTCCTCGCGAATCGTCTGGAACAGCCGCGAACTCATCGCGCCGCCGAATACGCTGTTGACGACCGAGGCCGGGTAAAGCATGTCGCTGCCCTGATTGGCGCACGGATAGCCCACGCACAGGTGCAACTGCTCGATCTCCTTCTCGCGCCTGAGCACCTGCGGCGCGGGCGGCAACGACAGATAGGTGGGCAATGCGCCCTCGGGCCGCGCCCACGCGCCCAGATACCGCTTTGCCAACTCGACCAGCGCCTGCCAGTCGTAGTTGCCGGCCACCGCCAACACGCAGTTGTCGGGCCGGTACAGCTTGTGATGGTAATCGAGCACACCTGCCCGCGTGAAGGCCGACACGGTCGCCGTCTCCCCCAGGATCGGGCGAGAAAGCGGCTGATCGCCGTAGCGCGCCAGCATGATAAGCTCGCTGACCACGTCTTCGGGCGTGTCCTCAGCCATGTTGATCTCCTCGAGCACCACGCCCTTTTCCTTTTCGAGGTCGGACGGATCGAATGTGGAACCCAGCACCAGGTCGCTGAGCACGTCCATCGCGAGCGGCAGGTGCTCGTCGACCACTTTGGCGTAGAAGCAGGTGCACTCCTTGGCGGTGAAGGCGTTGAGCTGACCGCCGACGGCGTCCATCACCTCGGCGATCTGACGCGCGCTGCGCTTCTCAGTCCCCTTAAACAGCATGTGCTCGATGAAGTGGCTGATGCCTCCCTGCTCGAGAGTTTCGTACTGCGAACCCGCGCCCAGCCACAGCCCGACCGACACCGAGCGGAAATGGGGAATGCGCTCGGCGACGATGCGCAGTCCGTTGTTCAGGGTCAATTGGTCAAACATTGAAAATCGCTCCAAAATGCGCGAGGAATGAGCCTTGCCCACTTCCTCGCGCGTAATGATCTACCGATTATCTGCGGAACCCGCCGGGCCGACCGCCGCGATCCCCGCCCGGACGCGGGGGCCGGCGCACCGGCATGGCCTCGTTGTCGTACTGGATGTCGTTGCGCACTAGGTTGATGCGCCCCTGGCCGTCAACCTCGGCCACGCGGCACTCGAGCGTGTCGCCGATGCCGACTACGTCCTCTACCTTCTCCACGCGCTCGTTTGCGAGCTTGGAGATGTGGATCATGCCGTCCTTGCCGGGCGCGTACTCGACGAACGCGCCGAAGGGCATGATGCGCACGACCGTGCCTACGAACACGTCGCCGATCTGCAGCTCCTTCGCGATGCCCTCTACGATGCGCTTGGCCTTGAGCGCGGCGGCCTCGTCGCTGGTCGCGATGTACACGCTACCGTCGTCCTCGATGTCGATCTTGACGCCGGTCTGCTCGATGATCTTGTTGATCGTCTTGCCGCGCGGGCCGACCACCTCGCCGATCTTCTCGGGGTTGATCTTGAAGGTGATGATCTTGGGCGCGTACTTCGACAGGCTCGGGCGCGGCGCGGGCAGCGCTTCGAGCATCTTGCCGAGTATGTGCATGCGCCCGTCGAACGCCTGGGCCAGCGCCTGGCGCAGGATCGGCTCGTCGATGCCCTTGATCTTGATGTCCATCTGGATCGCGGTGATGCCGAGCGCGGTGCCGGCCACCTTGAAGTCCATATCGCCCAGGAAGTCCTCGAGGCCCTGGATGTCGGTCAGCACCGCCACCTTGCCGCTGCCCTCGGCGTCCTTAATCAAGCCCATCGCCACGCCGGCGACCGGGCGCTTGATCGGCACGCCCGCGTCCATCAGCGACAGCGTCGATCCGCACACCGAGGCCTGCGAGGTGGAGCCGTTGGACGAGAGCACCTCGCTGACCAGGCGCAGGCAGTAGGGGAACTCCTCGGTCGAGGGGATCATGGGCTCGAGCGCACGCTCGGCCAGCGCGCCGTGGCCGATTTCGCGGCGGCCGGGGCTGCGCATGGGCTTGGCTTCACCGGTCGAGTAGCCGGGGAAGTTGTATTGATGCATGTAGCGCTTGGTCTCCTCGGGGCTGATGCTGTCAAGAATCTGCTGCTCGCTGACCGGGGCCAGCGTGGTCACGGTCATGACCTGGGTCTGGCCGCGCGTGAACACCGCCGAGCCATGCGGGCGCGGCAGGATGCTCGTCTCGCACCAGATCGGGCGCACCTCGGTCAGCGACCGGCCGTCGGGGCGCACGCCCTCGTCGAGGATGCGCCGACGCATGACTTCCTTATTCAGCGCGTACAGCGCGTCGCCGATCTCGCCTTCGCGGCCGGCGAACTGCTCGGCGAAGCGGGCGATCGTCTCCTGCTTGACCGCATCTTCGCGCGCCTGGCGCTCCTGGCGGTCGAAGGTTTCAAAGCAATAGCGCACCTTTTCAAGCGCGAATTCGCGCACGGCGGCCTTCACGTCATCGCCCGGCAGCGTCAGCGGGAACTCCTGCTTGGGCTTGCCGATCTCTGAGACGATCTTCTCCTGGAGCGCGACCAGCTTCTTGATCTCCTCGTGGGCGAACAGGATGCCGTTTAGCATGACCTCTTCGCTGACTTCCTTCGCGCCTGCCTCGACCATCAGCACGGCTTCCTTGGTGCCGGCCACGGTCAGGTCGAGCGTGGATTGCTCCTTCTCGCGCGTCGTGGGGTTGACGACGAACCGTCCGTCGATGTATCCGATATTGACCGCGCCGGTCGGGCCGGCGAACGGGATCTGCGACACGCACAGCGCCGCGGACGAGCCGATCATCGCGGGGATGTCGGGGCTGTTGTCCTGATCGACCGACATCACGGTGGCCACCACGTTCACGTCGTTGCGCATCCCCTTGGGAAACAGCGGGCGCAGCGGGCGGTCGATCAGCCGACTGGTCAGAGTGGCCTTCTCCGACGGGCGGCCCTCGCGGCGGATCCAGCCGCCGGGGATGCGCCCGACCGAGTACAGCTTCTCCTCAAAATCGACGCCGAGCGGGAAAAAGTCGATGCCGGGGCGCTGAGACGCCGATACGGTCGCGTTGACCAGTACGCAGGTGTCTCCGTAGCGGACAAAGCAAGAACCGGACGCCTGGTCGCAGTACTTGCCGAACTCCAGCACCAGTGTCCGTCCGCCGAGCTCTGTTTCGTAGCGATTCATGTCATTCCCTCCTTCGTGGGCATTCTCTATCTTCATTTTAATTGCTACCAATTCATTATGCGCCAAAATAGCGCCACGCAAACGCCGCCGCTTGGGCTTTCCCCAAGCGACGGCGGCCAATTCATCTCTGGGGTCCGGATGAAGGTGACATTACTTGCGCAGACCCAGCTTGGCGATCAGGTTACGATAGCTCTCGATGTCGGTGCTCTTCAGGTAGTCGAGCAGGCCGCGGCGCTGACCGACCATCAGCAACAGCCCCCGGCGCGAGTGGTGATCCTTCTTGTTGAGCTTGAGGTGCTCGTTTAGGTGGTTGATGCGCGCGGTGAGCAGCGCGATTTGAACCTCGGGCGAACCGGTGTCGCCCTCGTGGCGGCCATATTCGGCCATGATTTCCTGCTTGGTCTGCATGAGTATCCCTCCATACGTCTTATTGCCGCAAACCAGGCGAGCCGTCGGAGCGTCGGCAGACCGAGCAAGCGGTTGAACGGCATTTGCCGTAACAATTATATTACCACAACCCTCGCGCATTGTAAATGAGGTTTTGGCGGTTTTGTGTGAATTTTTGGCGATCATTCGATCGGCTCGTTGAGCTTGGGCAGTTCGATGCGTATGCGCGGGTCGATCGGCTGGTCGTTCTCGCGCATTTCGAACAGCAGCCCCACCGAGCCGGTCGAGCCGGTCGCGCCGGATCTTCCGATCATGCTGCCCTTGCGCACCGTCGCGCCCGCCTCGACATAGACCTCACTGAGGTGCGCGTACAGCGCGGTGATGCCGCCGCCGTGGTCGATGACCACATAGTTGCCGAGGCTCGCCCGGTCGGTGGTGCAGGGATCGGCAAAGCCGCCCTGCGCGGCCGGCCGCTTGGGGTCGTCGTGCGGGCAGGTGTCCACCGCCTCGAGCACCGTGCCGCGCGCCGCCGCCAGCACGAACGTTCGCCGGCCGTTGGTCTCGAACCAGATGCCTTCCTGCCCGGCCGCGTCACCGTGCTCGCGGGCGATATAGCTCATGCCGTCGCTCGGCAGCGGGCGGTCGAACGCGTCGGCGTCTTTATCCACCTTGACCAACACCCAGCGGTCGAGCCGCTCGAGCTCGTCGAGCATGGCTTCCACCCGCACGTTGTTGCCGGCCTCAAGCGGCTCGGCCCCCAGCGTAAGCTCCGGGGCGGCCCGGGGATAGATGATGTAGCTGCCGTCGGGCACGTAGATCGCGCGCCAGTACTGCGAGGTGCGGTCGCGCTTTTGGTGGGTCTGCACATTGCCGCCCACCTGCAGGCCCTGCTTGCCGCGCCGGATGTCCACGTACCACTTGCGGTCCTTGAGCGGGTGCAGCATAAAGGTCTTCTTGCCCACGGCGCCGAGCAGGAACTTCTGCGCTCGCTCGCCGGCGTACGGAGCCGCGACCAGGTTATCGCTCTTCTTGGTGAGCCGGCGGCCCACGGTCAGCGCCCGGTCGGTGCCGTGCAGCCGCAGCGTGTACAGCCCCTCGGGCGGCATCGCGCCCTTCTCGCACACCAGCGCCCAGACGTCCACCACCCGGCCCTTTTTTGATCGCACGCGGATGCGCGCCGCGCCGACCGATATTCCGTTGACATTGCCCGCGGCGTCGACGGTGGCGACCGAGGGATTGTCGCTCGCAAAGCTTTGCTCGGATCCGTCGAACAGGTTGACCGCCAGGCGGCGGCTGTCGCCCTCAAACAGCAGCAGCTCCTTGGCCGACACCTCGCAGGTGATGCGCCTGACCGCGCGCGAGCGGTACATCGTAGCTTTGCGTTCGCTCGGCTTTGCGACTTGCTGCTCGTTGTACCAGCCGCCCTCGTACAGCGGCCGGCCGTCCTGCTCGCCCACCGCCTTGAGCGGGGCCGCTTCCTCGCGCTCGGCCCAATGCCCGCTGCCTGCGCGCACGTGCGCGCCCGCCTGCTCGGTGGGCGCGGCGTACGCCTTCCCCTCGAGCTCGTTGAAGTACTCGTAGCGGGTATAGCGCCAGGCCGGTTTGTCCTCATCCGCGGCGCGCTCGGCGGCCTCCACCTCGGCGCCCTCCGCGGGCGCGATCATATCTTCCCGCCACGCGCTCCACGCGCCGTATTCGGTCGCCAGCGTCGACTGCATCGCCTCGCCCGCCAGAACCCGCGAACAGGCGCAAAGAAGGAGGGTCACCAGCAGCGCAAGCGTCCGCTTCGCCAATCGGTTCCCCTCCCATCTCGCCAGGATTAGACCAGTAACATGGCGCGAAAGCGCAGCTGTCCCTGATCGCCGACCTCGCCGATACCGGCGAAGGCGTCCTCCAAGTAGACGCGCACGACCGTCCCGGGGTTCAATCCCTCGGGCGCGGGCACGGGGTTGCCGTTCTTCACGGCATGGGTGTGTGTCCTGTCCAGGCGCACCGCGCTCAGATGCTGAAGCGGCGCGTCGAGCGGCTTCAGCAGCGGCGCGGCGCCGGTCTGTGCAATCTCTTCCAGCGTGGAGGCGCGCGCGATGTCGAACGCGCCCGCGCGGGTGCGCAACAGAAACGACATGTGCCCGCCGCAGCCGAGCAGCGCGCCCAGGTCGTGCATCAGCGTGCGCACATACACGCCCTTTCGACAAATGACGCGCATACGGTATCGATTATACCCCGCCGGCCCCAGGCAGTCAAGCGCCTCGACGCGCACGGGCCGCCCCTCGGCCTCGGGCGCTTCGCCCCGGCGCGCCAGCTCGTACAGCCGCACGCCGCCCCGCTTGATCGCCGAATAGGCGGGCGGCACCTGTACGATATCGCCCGTCAAGCGCGCGCATGCCGCGCGCAGCTGCGCCTCGGTTATGCAAACCTCTCGCACCTCAAGCACCCGTCCGGTGGCGTCCTGGGTATCGGTGACCACGCCCAGCGTGAGCTCCGCCAGGTATTCCTTTTCCTTGTCGATGAAATAATCGAACAGCCGCGTCGCGCGCCCCACGCACACCGGCAGCACGCCCGCGGCATCGGGATCGAGCGTGCCGCCGTGGCCCACCCTGGTGCCGCGCGCAAGCCCTCGCCGCACGGTCACCACCACGTCGGACGAGGTCATGCCCGGCGGCTTGAGCACATTCAAAAAACCATCCATGCCGGATAGCGCTAAGGCAGCGCGCGCCGGACGGCCGCGAGCGCCAATTCGGCGGCCTCGTCCAGCGGCCCGTCGATGCTCATGCCGGCCGCGTTCACATGCCCGCCGCCGCCGAACGTCTCCGCGATGGCCGAAACGTCTACCGCGCCGAGCGAGCGCAGCGAGAACTTGGTGCTGCGCCCGCCGTCCCTGGCCTCGGCGGTCAGCGCCACCTCGACGCCCTCCATCTCAATCAGGAAGTTGATGATGCCCTCGGAATCGGGATACTCCGCCCCGCACTCGTCGATCATCGCCTGCGGCAGCCGCGTCAGCGCCACGCGCCCGCCCGAGTACAGCTCGAACCCCGCGAGCGCCTTGCCGAGCAGCCGCGTACGCGCCACCGTGCGCATCCTAAACAGCCGCAGGTTGGCGTCCGCGATGTCGAACCCGGTTTCGAGCAACCGCGCCGTCGCCCTGAGCGCCTCGCCGGTGGTGTTCGAGTAGGCGAAGTTGCCGGTATCGGTCGAGATCGCCGCGTACAGCAGCGTGGCCATGTCGCGGTCGATCGGGACGCCCAATTCGTCCAGCAGCCGGAGCGCCAGCACGCCCGAGGCCGGGGCCTCGCTGTCGATCATCGACACGGAGGCGAAGCCGTCGTTGGTCTCGTGATGGTCGATTTGGGCCCAGTCGCCGACGCGGCCGGTCAGTTGACCCCGGTCGCCCGCGCGGTCGAACGAAGCTACGTCCACGAACAGCAGACACTTGGGATTAAAGCCCAGCGCGCCCGGCCGGCGCACCCAATCGAGCCCCGGCAGGAAGTGGTACATGGCGGGCACGCGGTCGGCGCTGGCCACGGCGGCGCGCTTGTGAAGTTTATGCAGCCCCAGCGTCAGCGCCAGGGTCGCGCCCAGCGCGTCACCGTCAGGCGACACATGCGGCAAAACGGCGATGTCATCGCGCGCGCGGATCCAGTCGGCCAGTTCAGCGATCGTCGCCTTCATGTACGCTCTCCTTCAGCAGCCGGTCGATCCGATCGGCGTACTCGATGTTCGTATCCAGCTCAAAAATCAGCTCGGGCGTGTAGCGCAACTCGACGTGCTGGCCGAGCGCGCGCCGGATGAACCCGGCGGCGCTCTTGAGCGCCTTCATCATGTCCGCGCGTCGTTCCTCCTCGAGGATGCTCACGCGCACCTTGCAGTACCGCAGGTCGCGCGTGACGTCGGCGCGCACGATCGACCAGGTGCCGCCGATGCGCGGATCGTTGGTCTCGTCGCGGATCACGCGGTCGAGCTCCCGGCGCACCTCCTCCGAGATGCGGTCGATGCGGTCAAAACTCCCCATGTGTATCTCCTTCACCATCATTTAGAGGCGGCGGTATCACCCGCCGCCTCGTCCATTTTCCCTAGAGTGCCACGCCAGGCCGCGCGGTATCCAAGCATGTTTGATTTATACCCATACGCGACAAAAACGAATCGCCCGCCGCCCGGGAGGCCCGCAGGCCGACAGGCGGCCCCGTTCCTCGTGCCCCAACGGCTTCGGCATCTTTCCGATCGGCCGGCAGCGAGCTGCAACAGGCCGATCGGAAAGATTCGAGGCCCAGCGCGTCAGCGCTCAATCTCCTCCATTTGGAAGCACTCGATGACGTCGTTTTCTTTGACATCGTTGTAGTTCTCAAGGCCGATGCCGCACTCGTAGCCGGTGGCCACTTCCTTGGCGTCGTCCTTGAAGCGCTTGAGCGACTCGACCTTCGACTCGTGCACCACCACATTGTCGCGCAGCAGGCGCGCCTGGGCGTTGCGCACGATCTTGCCGTCGGTGACGTAGGAGCCCGCGATCATGCCGACGCCGGTCACGCGGAAGGTCTGGCGCACTTGGGCGTGGCCCAGCACCACTTCCTTGAACTTCGGCGCGAGCATGCCCTTCATGGCGGCCTCGATTTCCTCGATCGCCGAGTAGATCACGCGATACAGCCGGATGTCCACCTTCTCGCGCTCGGCTATGTCGCGCACCGAGTTGTCCATGCGCACATTGAAGCCGATGATGATCGCGCCGGACACCGAGGCCAGCATCACGTCGGACTCGTTGATCGCGCCCACGCCGCCGTGGACGCACTTGACGCGCACCTCGTCGTTGGTCAGCTTCTCGAGCGATTGCTTGACCGCCTCGACCGAGCCCTGCACGTCGGCCTTGATGATCAGGTTCAAATCCTTGATCTGGCCGGCCTGTATCTGGCCGAACAGGTCGTCGAGCGTGGTCTTGGTCTGGCTCTTGACCAGCGCCGCGCGCAGCTTGTCCTTGCGCTCCTCGGCCACCTGGCGGCTGAGCTTGTCGTCATCCACCGCGCTCATCAGGTCGCCCGCGTCCGGCACGTCGCCGAAGCCGATGACCTCGACCGGATCGGACGGTCCGGCCGACTTCATGCGCTCGCCGCGGTCGTTCACCATGGCGCGCACGCGCCCGTAGGCGGTTCCGGCCACGATCATGTCGCCCACGTTCAGCGTGCCGTTCTTGATTAAAATCGTCGCCACCGGGCCGCGGCTCTTGTCCAGGCGCGCCTCAATGATGATGCCGCGCGCCTTGCGGTTGGGGTTGGCGCGGAAGTCGTTCATCTCGGCCACCAGCAGGATCATCTCGAGCAGCTTGTCAATGCCCTCGCCGGTGACCGCGGACACCGGCACCATGATGGTGTCTCCGCCCCAGTCCTCGGCCACCAGGCCGTATTCGGTCAGCTCCTGGCGGATCTTCTCGACATTGGCGCTCGGCTTGTCTATCTTGTTGATCGCCACGATGATCGGCACGTCGGCAGCCTTGGCGTGGTTGATCGCCTCGATGGTCTGCGGCATGACGCCGTCGTCGGCCGCCACCACCAACACCGCGATATCGGTCGCCTGCGCGCCGCGCGCGCGCATGGCGGTGAACGCCTCGTGGCCCGGCGTATCGAGGAAGGTGATCCGCTGCCCGCGTACGTCCACGGTGTAGGCGCCGATGTGCTGCGTGATGCCGCCGGCCTCACCCGCGGTCACGCGGGCCTTGCGGATGTGGTCGAGCAGCGAAGTCTTGCCGTGGTCGACGTGGCCCATGATGGTCACGGCGGGCGCGCGCGGCTCGAGGTTCTCTTCCTTGTCCTCGAAGCCCTCGTTCGTCAGCACATCCTCCGCCGTCTGCGTGAGCTTCATCTCGAGCTCAATGCCAAACTCCTGACACACGAGCAGCGCCGTGTCGTAGTCCAGCTCATTGTTGATCGTGGCCATGATGCCCAAGAGCAGCAGCTTCTTAATGATCTCGCCGGCCGGCTTGCCGATGCGCTCGGTCAGGTCCTTGACCGTGATCGTCTCCGCGGTCATGAAGGCCTTCTCGATCTTGATGGGCTCGGGCCGGAACGAAAGCGCGCTCTTCTTCTTGCGCTTGCCGCGCACGAACTCGTCGTCCATGCCGTAGCCGCCGCGCCCCTTGATCGCGCGGCTCTTGTTGCGCTCGGGGTCATTCTGGCGCTGGTACTGCTTCTTGTTCGGGTCGTAGTTGGAGACGCGCTCCTTCTCGACCGTGGGCGTGAGTTCCGGACCCTTGCGCCCGCCAAAGCTGCGCCCCGGGCCGCCCGGACGCGGCGCGCCCCCGCCCATCGGCGGACGCCCCTGGCCAAAGCCGCCCTGCGCGGGCCGATTCATACCGCCCATCGGCGCACGGCCATACGGACCCTGCTGCCCGCCCTGCGGCGGACGGCCATACGGGCCCTGCGGCGGTCGGCCGTACGGACCCTGCTGTCCGCCCTGCACCGGACGGCCGTACGGGCCGCCCTGCTGTCCGCCCTGCACCGGACGGCCATACGGGCCCTGCTGTCCGCCCTGCACCGGACGGCCGTACGGGCCTTGCTGCCCGCCCTGCACCGGACGGCCGTACGGGCCTTGCTGCCCACCCTGTACCGGACGGCCATACGGGCCCTGCTGCCCGCCCTGCACCGGACGGCCGTACGGGCCCTGCTGTCCGCCCTGCACCGGACGGCCGTACGGGCCCTGCTGTCCGCCCTGCACCGGACGGCCGTACGGGCCCTGCGGCCGGGGCTGCGGCGCGCGAGGCGGCATATCGCTCGGAGGGGCCTTGGGCGCCGGCGCGCTCTGCGCCGCCGGCGGGGCATCCGCGGCTGCGACCGGTGCAACCGGCGCAACCGGTGCGACCGGCAGGGCGGACTGTTCGGCCACCGGCTGCGGAAGATCGACCGGCTGAGGCACCTGCTCGGTCGAATAGGCGGTCATGAACTGGGCCGCTTCCTCATACTGCTTCGAAAGCGCCTCCCGCTCCGCCTGCTCCCTCTGTTCCCGCTCTTGCCGGTTCATGTCATCCGACAGTCGCTTGAGCGCGCGCAACGCCTCAAAGGCTTGCTTTCTGGACTGCGACACCGCACCCAACAGCTTATCCGCGCCTTCGCTCAATTCCCTGGTAGCATCCTGCACCCTGACTTTGGTCATTCCCTACATGCACCCCCGCAATCCCTCTGTTGATCCAACCGTTCGACAATCTTGTCGGCAAATCCCCCGTCCATGACCGCTGCGGCCATCCTGCCGTCCTTGCCCGTCGCCGCGCCCAGCGCCCCTTCGGGCAGGTTCCTCACGCGGACGCCCGCATACTTCCCCGCGTCTTCGATCGCCTTGCGCGCGTTCGCCGACGCGCCGCCATCCAGCAGTAAAAGCTGCGCTCCGCCGCGCTTGGCGGCATCTTCGGCGGCAGAAAGCCCCGTCACTAACCGCCCTGCGCGCATGCACAGCCCGATCAGGCCAAGGATCCTTTGCATAATGCCTCCAACCGCTGCGCGAGCAGCTCGTACACCGCATCCGTGATCTCAGCTTCGAGCGCGCGGGAGAGCGATTTCTGCTTGCGCGCCTTTTTGAGGCAGTCGGCGCTCACGCATACGTACGCGCCCCGGCCCGGCTTCTTGCCCACCGGATCGAGGGATATCTCCCCCTCGGGCGACTTGACCACGCGCATCAGTTCCGGCTTGGGCTTCATCTCGCGGCAGCCCACGCACATGCGCATGGGCACCTTGCGCTGCTTCACTCGGACTCACCCTCCGCCTCTACCGCGGCCATCAGATGCGCCTCGGCCTGGCTCTGGCTCTTGATGTCGATCTTCCAGCCGGTAAGCTTGGCAGCCAGGCGCGCGTTTTGGCCCTCCTTGCCGATCGCCAGCGACAGCTGGTTATCGGGCACGATGATGCGCGCCGCCTTTTCCTTCTCGGCCACGAACACACCCGTCACGCGCGCCGGGTTGAGCGCGTTGGCGATGTACTCGGCCGGGTCGCCCGACCACTTGATGATGTCGATCTTCTCGGTCTTGAGCTCGCCCACCACATTTTCCACGCGCATGCCGCGCGGGCCGACGCAGGAGCCGACCGGGTCGATCATCGGGTCGGTCGAGTGCACGGCCATCTTGGTGCGGAAGCCCGCCTCGCGCGCGATCGACTTGATCTGCACGATGCCGCTTCGGATCTCGGGCACCTCGATCTCGAACAGCCGCTTGACCAGGCCCGGATGCGTTCGTGACACCAGCACCTGCGGCCCGCGGGCCATCCGCGAGACCTCGAGCACGTACACCTTGATCCGGTCGCCGGGCGCGTATTCCTCGCCGGGCATCTGTTGGTTCTGCTCGAGCAGGCCCTCGGTGCGCCCGAGCTCCACCATCACCTGCCGATTCTCCACACGCTGAACGATGGCGGTCAGGATCTCGTTTTCCTTTTCGATGTACTCCTCATAGATCACGCCGCGCTCGGCTTCGCGGATGTGCTGCACCACCACCTGCTTGGCGGTCTGCGCGGCAATGCGCCCGAAGTCGCGCGGCGTCGCGCTGATCTCGGCCAAATCGCCGATCTCGTAGCGCGGATGGATGGCGCGCGCCTCGGCGAGGCTGATCTCGGTCTGCACGTCGAGTACTTCCTCCACCACGGTCTTGCGCGCGAGGATCTCGACCTCGCCGCTCTGGCGGTCGATCGCGGCGCGCACGTTGGCGTTCTTGCCGAAATTCTTCTTATAGGCGGAAATCAGCGCCGACTCGATCGCGCCGTACAGCACTTCCTTGTTGATGCGCTTTTCCTTGGCCAACGCTTCGAGGGCGGCGATCACTTCGCCCGAGTTGATGACTCCGTTCATGTGCCCTGCTCCTCCTCATCCAGCGCGTCCAGCATGCGCTCGTCAAATTCGAACACCTTCTTGACCAGCGCGACCAGCTCGCGCTTGAACGACAGCTGCTCGCCTTGGGCGCCCTCGATCGTGACAATCCCGTCTTTCAGGCCCACGAGCGCGCCGGTGAACAACTTGACGCCGTTCAGCGGCTTGTACAGGCGCACCTCGACCGCCTGGCCCGCGGCCTCGTCGAAATCGCGCTGCCGCTTGAGCGGCCGATCGACGCCGGGCGAGGACACCTCCATGTAGTCGTAGTCAATGTGCTCGACCGAGGGGATCACCCGGCGGTGGAACGCCTCGCAGTCCTCGAGCGTCACCCCACCCGGCTTGTCGATATAAAAACGCAAAAAGCGGCCGGTTGCCTCTTTCACCAGCTCCACATCCTTAAGCGTATAGCCCATCTGTTCACAGGTTGCTTCGGCAATCCGTTCCGCCAGTCCCACACCCGTAGGTTTTGGCAAGCAAACACCTCATTACACTTGATCAAGCAGAAAAAGCAAAGAGTGGGCAATCCCACTCCCGCGTGCCCCCGCAGACATATCGCACCGATATGCCATTCACGGATCATTATAGCACATCAGGCGGGCGATTACAACCGCCCGCCGCCATGAGACACAGAAATTTACCTTGTCATAAATTACGCATTCTTTTTGTCAAACGAGGCGACCTCCCGGCCGGTCAGGTCGATGGCGCCCACCCTGTCCTCGCTTTCAAAGAGCAAGAGTCCCGACGGGTCCAGCACCATATGACCGTAGGCGCGCGGCTCGATCACGCGATTGCCGCCTGCGTCAATCACGGTGGTCGTGCGCGTTCCGGGCGCCTCGGAGGCGTCCTCGCCCTCGCCCGACACCTCGAAGCTGACGGCGGCGAACAGCGCCCGCCCGCCGATGCGGCCCAGCCCGTACAGTTCCCGGTAAGGCCCGGCGACCGGCCTGCCGTCCTCGCCGTACAGCCAGACGCCGTCCATCGCCCCCACATCGGAGAACCGCGCCACGATCCGACCGTCCATGTCCGCCCAGGTTTCCAGCGTCGCCCCGAATCCGGCCTCGAACCGAGTCTCGCCCTGCGCGTCGATCAGCAATGTGCGATCGTCCAGGGTGATCTGGGCGCGGTCGACGCCTACCTGCGCCGCCGCGTAGATGTCTTCTCCTTCGAAGCGCTTTTTCACCTCGTAGCTATCGGGGTCGAGCAGCAGCACCTGGCGGCTGTCCTCCTGCGCGAGCAGCAACCGTCCGTCCGCGCCGCCCTGTTGAACCCATGCGTACTTGGGTTCGACCAGCCACTTACCGTCCCGGCCGATCAGCCCCGCGCCCGTGCCGAGTGCCGCCACCGCCGTCCCCCCGCGGAACGCGCCCGCGTAGTCGTACTGCGCCCCGATCGCCCATTCGCCGCGCGCGCCCAGGTACCCCATGCGCCCATTTGCGTCCATCGCCGGCATCAGCCCCTCGGAGAACGCGTTCAGACCATAGAGCACCGTGATGCCGGTCGGCGTCTCCCCTCCGGCCTCATCGATCAGGAAGACCCCGTCGGGCCGCTCGTCGTTGGGGTCGGCGTTGAGCGCGAGAAAGCCCTCGCCGCTGCCCGCCAGTTGCGTGTACTGGCAGGGGATCCGCTCGCCCAGCGCCGCATCCAGCAGCCCGGTCAGCCCGTCCGCGACCGCGTAAATCAGCCCGTCCGCGCGGTAGACCGCGTCGTAATCGGGCCCGGTCAGCGCCTGCCCGGTCGCATTCAGCAGCACGCATTTTTCTTGTTTATTTTGCTTTACATAGGCCGCGAACAGCGCCTCGCCCGCCGGCGCTTCGGGCGGCGAGATGCGCTCGATCCGCTCATATGCGCCGCGCTCGGTCAGCACACGCCCGTCCAGCCCCACCAGCAGCGCGCCGTCGCCCGCCTTAAGCACAAAGGCCCCCTCGGCCGGTGCAGGCGATGCGGTCGGTGCAGGCGATGCGGCCGGCGCGACCGGCTCGGCCCATCCGCCCGCCGCCAACATCAGCGCACACAGCACCGTCACCAGCGCCGCCCAACGGACGCTCCGTCTTATGTCCATCCTCAAAGCTCCACCGCCAGCATCAACATGTCGGTCAGCAATTCGCCCTTGTCATAGATCGGCTCCGAATAATTGTCCGCAAAAAACCCCGGAAGCGTATGCGAATACCGGAATCCCAGCCGCTCATAGAACCCGGTCGCCCCCTCGCCGGTGCCCACGTACATCACGCGCGCGCCCTTATACAATTCCATCATATGCCTGACCAGCGCGCTGCCCAAGCCCCGACCCTGCTCGGATGGTTCAACCGCCAGGCTCTTTAGCTCGCATGTCCCGTCCGGCAACATCACCATGACGGCCTCGGCCACCGCGCGCCCACCCTCGAACAGCACGTACATCTCGCCCGCCTCGAGGTATTTGTCGATCATGGCTTCCTCGGGATCGGCCTCGAGCAGCAAGGACAGGAACCGCTTCTTGTCCGCGTCGACGCGCCGGATCTCGCGCGCGCCCATGTCGCCCGACTTCCAGTGCCGGCGGCACAGGCTGACGTAGCTCTCGTTGCCGCCCAGCACCACCTGCTCGCCCTCCTTGACCACGCGCCCGTCCACGACGCGCGCGTTGAACGTGGCCTTGCGCCCGCACCAGCACACGGTCTTCACTTCCTCGATGGCGTCGGCCCAGGCCAGCAGCGCCTCGCTCCCCGGGAACAGGTCGCCCTTGAAGTCCGCGCGCAGCCCGTAGCAGATGACCGGCACGTCCTGCGCATCCACGATGTCGGTCAGCTTTTTCACCTGCTCGCGGCTCAGGAACTGCGCGTCGTCCACGATCAGGCAGGCGTACTGCTTGACGTCGATCCTGTCGATGTCTTCCATATATTCACAGGGCGCGGAAAAGCCCGAGCGCGAGCGCACCTGATGATCGCCGTCGCGCCCCTCGACGCGCGACTTGAGCATCAGCGCGCGCTGCCCGCGTTCCATGTAGTTGTAGCGCACCATGATGGCGTTCGCCGTCTTGCTCGACCCCATCGCCCCGTATCGAAAGTAAAGCTTCGCCAAGGGTAGCCCTCCCCGTTTGTCAGTGCGAACAGTATAGCACAGCGCCGCGCTTGGTTTCAAGCGCAGCGGCAAATACGGCGGATGGCAGTCCGTTCTCCTTTTGGTCTCCCGATCAGCCGCAGCAGCACGTACGCCAGCGTGGCCGCGCCCTGCAAATTCGACGAAATCGCGATGGCGTTGACCGGCGAAATTTTGAGCTTCCTCGAAATGGAGATGGCGATCGGCGCCATCGTGGATTCAATGAACAGCGAAACCGCGCCCATCGTGCCCGCGGCCATCATGATCGCGTTCCAGTTTACCGCACACGGCGCCTTGCCCACGGGCAAGATGCCCGGCACCACAAACAGAAGCGCCGACGCTGGGGCGATGTACGCCCGGTACCTCGAGAAGACCGGCAACAGCGCATACGTTCCGAGGAGCAAGCCCCATGCCATATGCGCGTCATCCTTTCGCCGCCTGCTTATGTGGTTCCAGCAAGAGCCTATCCGACGCGCGGAGCGCTGTCAGCCGAAGGATGCGGTCTAACAGAAAACATATGCAGTCGCTTGCCTTTGCCCGCAACGGCGCCCGTTCGCGGTGAAGTAAGCGTCCCGCGTTGCGGGCGTGGGATGCTTATGGTATAATGTGTGGGTTATCCATCCGCAAGAGGCAGGCCCCCTGACCCCACACAAAGGCGAGAGGTGCTTTCATGGCTTCTTTACACAAGGACTTCACCCGCGGCAATATCCTCGGCCACCTGATCCGCTTCGGCGCGCCGTTCCTGCTGTCCAGCTTCCTGCAGGCGCTGTACAACGTGACGGACATGGCGGTGGTGGGCAATTTCTCCACGAAGGAGGCGCTGGCGGGCGTCACCAACGGCGGCCAGATTACCAACGTCGTGGTGATGGTGGTGGCGGGCCTGACGGTGGGCGGCACGATCCTTGTGGGCCAGTACTTCGGCGCAAAGCGGGAAAAGGACGTCTCCGAGACCATCGGCACGCTGTTCACGGTGCTGGCGCTCTCAGCGGTGGCATTCACCGCGCTCGTCATCGCACTGGCCGGCCCGATCCTTGCGATGATCCAAACGCCCCCCACCGTCATGGACGAAGCCCGCGCGTATCTGGACATCTGCATGCTGGGCAATCTATTCGTGTTCGGCTACAACGCGGTGTCGGCGGTGCAACGCGGTCTGGGCGACGCCCGGCGCCCGCTGATCTTTGTGGCAATCGCCGCCGCGGTCAACGCGGTGCTGGACGTATGGATGGTCAGGGACTTGGGTATGGGCGCGGCGGGTGCGGCCTGGGCGACCGTCATCGCGCAGGCCGTCAGCGTCGTGATGGCGGCGGCGTACCTTGCCAGGAGCAAGTTCCTGTTCGACTTCAAATGGCGCAGCTTCGCCATCCACCCGGAGAAGCTGCGGCAAATCTTCAAAATCGGCCTGCCCAGCTCCGCACAGTCGCTGGTGGTCAGTGTGTCGTTCCTGGCGATGACCGCGCTCACCAACGGTTTTGGCGTATCCGCTTCGGCGGCGGGCGGCGTGGTGGGCAAGCTCAACAGCTTCGCGATCCTACCGATCCTCGCGATCCAGCAATCGATCTCGTCCATCGCCGCGCAGAACATCGGCGCGGCGCAGCACGACCGCGCGCTGGAGGTGCTCAAAAAGGGCATCCTGTTTTCGCTGGCGCTGGGCGCGACCGTGTTCGCCGCCGTGCAGCTGTTCCCGGCTCAGTTGATTTCGCTGCTGACGGACGACTCGGGGGTGATCGAGGCGGGCGTCCGCTACCTGCGCGCCTTCAGCTTCGACTACCTGTTGGTGCCGTTCGTGTTCTGCTTCGGCGGCCTGGTGATCGCTTCGGGCCACACGGTTTTTTCGCTGATTCTGGCGTCGCTCTCCTCTCTCGTGCTGAGGATCCCCGCCGCATGGCTGCTGTCCCGGACGATGGGCCTCGCCGGCGTAGGCCTGGGCGCGCCGATCGCGACGCTGGGCTCGAGCTTCCTCGGCCTGTGGTTCGTGCTTTCGGGCCGCTGGCGTGAAAACCGCACGGGCATCCGCGCGGCGTAGGCGGCAGCCATTGAGGAAGCCACCGCGCTCCACGTTGCCGGCAACGGCGGCGTGGCGCAATTATATTGAAATGCTGCGAAGGAGGACGAAAGCATGTCCGTCGAGCGTGTCCGGGCACATCTTGCCCAGTGGAGTCTTGCCGACCGAATCATGGAATTTGAGGCGTCGAGCGCGACCGTCGCGTTGGCGGCGCGATCGGTCGGTTGCCCGCCGGCGCAAATCGTCAAAACGCTGTCGTTTCGCGCACCCGAGGGGGATGGGTGTTTGCTCGTGGCCTGCGCGGGCGACGCGCGCATCGACAATCCGAAGTTCAAGCAGACCTTCGGCGTCAAGGCCAGCATGCTGTCGCCCGAGCAGGCGGTCGAACTGACCGGCCACGCGGTGGGCGGCGTGTGCCCGTTCGCTTTGAAGGCAGGCGCGCGCGTGTGCCTCGACCGCTCGATCGCGCGCTTCGATTGGGTATTCCCCGCCGCCGGCAGTGCAAGCAGCGCCGCGCGGCTGACGACCGAGGAGCTCGAAATGACGACCGGCGGCGAGTGGGTGGACGTGTGCAAGGACTGGTCGGGCGCATAACACGGGCAAAAATAACCCGTGCTACCTTGAGAAAGCACGCATTGGGCGATATAATCAACAAAAAATACCGTTGAGGCAAGGAGGATTCCCGGCATGCTGCAATACGACGCCGTGCGAAAGGCCGACCCCGAAATCTTGGACGCGATGGAGCTGGAGCTCAAACGCCAGCGGGAGCACATTGAACTGATCGCCTCGGAGAATTTTGTCAGCGAGGCGGTCATGCAGGCCTGTGGCTCGCACCTGACCAACAAATACGCCGAGGGGTATCCCGGCAAGCGCTACTACGGCGGATGTCAGTACGTGGACGTGGTCGAGGATCTGGCGCGCGAACGCGCCAAGGCGCTGTTCGGTGCGGATCACGCGAACGTCCAGCCCCATTCGGGCGCGCAGGCGAACCTTGCGGTCTACTTCGCGCTGCTCGAGCCGGGCGACACGATCCTGGGCATGAATCTGGCCCACGGCGGCCACCTGACCCATGGCAGCCCGGTCAACATGTCGGGCAAGTACTTTAGCATCGTGCCCTACGGCGTGCGCGAGTCGGACGAGACGATCGACTACGATGCGCTGCATAAACTGGCGCTCGAGTGCAAGCCCAAGCTGATCGTGGCGGGCGCGAGCGCCTATCCGCGCGCGCTCGACTTTAAGAAATTCCGCGAGATCGCCGATGCCTGCGGCGCGCTGTTCATGGTGGACATGGCCCACATCGCCGGCCTCGTCGCGGCGGGCGAGCACGAAAGCCCGGTGCCCTATGCCGACGTCGTGACCACCACCACCCACAAGACGCTGCGCGGCCCGCGCGGCGGCATGATCCTGTGCCGCGAGGCGCTTTCCAAGCAGATCGACAAGGCCATATTCCCCGGCACCCAGGGCGGCCCGCTCGAGCACATCATCGCCGCCAAGGCCGTGTGCTTCAAAGAAGCGATGGAGCCCGAATTCAAGGTCTACCAACACCAAATCGTGCTGAACGCGCGCGCGCTGGCGAAGGGGCTCACGGACGCCGGCCTCAAGCTGGTGTCGGGCGGCACCGACAACCACCTGATGCTTGTGAACCTGACCGGCACCGGCGTCACCGGCAAGGCGCTCGAGGCGCTGCTGGGCGAAGCCAACATTACCGTCAACAAGAACACCGTGCCGTTTGAGACACTGTCGCCGTTCGTGACGAGCGGCGTGAGGCTGGGCACGCCCGCGGTCACCTCGCGCGGCATGAAGGAAGCCGAGATGGCGCAAATCGCCCGTTTCATCGCGCGCGTGGTCGCCGAGGGCGAGGCCTGCGTCCCGGCGGTGCGCGACGAGGTGCTCGCGCTCTGCGCGCGGTTCCCGCTGTACCCGTAAATCGGACATGGGGCGATTGGGAGGGATTCGGCTTGCGGTTCATCAAGATGCACGGCATCGGCAACGACTACGTCTTTGTCGACTGCTTTCATGAGTCCTTGCCAAAAGAGCCGGCCGAGCTGGCGGTCGAGGTTTCGCGCCCCCACTTTGGCGTGGGCGCGGACGGGCTGATCCTGATCGGACCCGGCCGCGACTGCGACGCGCGGATGCGGGTGTTCAACGCCGACGGCAGCGAGGCCAGGATGTGCGGCAACGGCATCCGCTGCGTGGGCAAGTATTTATACGATTCCGGGCTGTGCAGAAAGCCCACGCTGACGATCGACACGCCCTCGGGCGTGAAGGCGCTTCAGTTGACGATCGAGGGCGGCCGGTGCACCGGTGCGACCGTGGACATGGGCGAACCCGTGCTGAACGGCGCGGTGACGGTCCATGCCGCCGGGCGCGCGTGGACGCTCGAGCGCGTCTCGCTGGGCAACCCGCACGCGGTGGCGGTGCTGCCCGAGCTGCCGGAGGATGCGCTGTTTGGCGCGGCCGGGCCGGCCATCGAGCGCGACCCGGCCTTTCCCGATCGCGCCAACGTGGAGTTCGTGCGCGTCGCGGCGCCGGATGCGCTCCAGATGCGGGTCTGGGAGCGCGGCTCGGGCGAGACGCTGGCCTGCGGTACGGGCGCATGCGCGGCGCTGGTGGCCTGCGCACAGGCCGGCCGGAGCGCGCGCGCGGCGCGGGTCAACCTCAAGGGCGGCGCGCTCGACATCGAATGGAAGAGAAACAATCACATTTATATGACCGGCCCCGCCGTGACCGTGTTCACCGGGGAATGGGTTATTTAAAGGAGGAAGCCGCATGAACAGGATCTGCGTGCTGGGCAGCATAAATGTGGACATGACCGTGACGGTAGAACGCTTCCACGCGCCGGGCGAGAGCATGATCGCCGAGAAGTTCGAGACCTTCACCGGCGGCAAGGGCGGCAACCAGGCGGTGGCCTGCGCGCGGCTGGGCGCGGACGTCATGATGATCGGCTGCGTGGGCGAGGACTCGAACGGACGGATGTACCTGGACGCGCTCGAGCGCGAGGGCGTGGACACCGCGGGCGTCGTCCGCACCCCGGACGCGCCGACCGGCGTCGCGCTGATCGAGGTGGACAAGCACGGCGAGAACCGCATCCTGGTCGCGCCCGGGGCCAACTTCGCACTGACCTGCGACATGGTCAGCGCCAAGGCCGACGCCCTGAAGCGCGACGTGTGCCTGTTCCAGATGGAAAACCCGCTGCCGGCGATCACCCACGGCATGGCGCTGGCCAAGCAGGCCGGCGCGCTGGTGGTGCTCGACCCCGCGCCGGTGCCCGCCGCGCCCGTATCGGACGCGGTGTTCGCGCTGTGCGACTACGTGACGCCCAACGAGACCGAACTGCATCTGCTCACCGGCATGCCGGTGGACACCGTCGAGCAGGCCGCCGAGGCCGCGGCCCAGCTGATCCGCAAGGGCGCGAAGGCCGTCATCAACAAGCGCGGCGGACAGGGCGCGCTGCTGGTCACCGCGGCGGGCTACCGCCTGTTCCCCGGCTTCAAGGTCAACGTGGTCGACACCACCGCGGCGGGCGACTCGTTCAACGCCGGCCTCTCGGTCGGCCTCGCCAAGGGCTACGCCACCTCCGACGCGGTCGTGCTGGCCAACGCCGTGGGCGCGCTGTCCACCACCGCCCGGGGCGCGCAAGCCGCCATGCCCACGTTCGAGCAAGCCGCGGGGCTGATCGCGGGAACCGATTGATGTGTGGATGGCCTCAAAGGACTTTGCGTGCAAAATCCTTTGAGGCCATCTTGGAGATTTCGTTTGCAAGCGCGTTTGCTTGTTCGCCCGCCGCGATCATCGCGGCGGGCGAAAGGGCAGCGCCCTCTTTATGTAGTTCTTCCATCCGCACAAGAATGGCCTGATATTTAGCAATCAACGCCACCGGCGCAGTGCCATAGGCCGGAGGCTGGACACGCTCGCGTTTAAATTCTTCAAAGGTCATAAATTGCTTCCCCCTTTTATTGCGCTCCACGCACATGCGTACATTCCAAGAGCATTATACACAATCTTCGAAAATACGCAAGTGCATACACGCGATAGCGTAAAAGCCTCTATTCTTGTCATATAGGGGTGAGCACTATGGGGATTAAGGACGCAGTCGTACAGCGGTTTTCAGAAATCTGCGCGCAGAAAAACATCAAGATCAACGAATTGGCCAACCGCGCAGGGGTGACGCCCTCAACCGTATACAGCATGTTCGACGCACGGCGCAGGGAAGTATCGATCAACCTCATCAAAAAGCTATGCGACGGGCTCGACATGACGCTCGGCGAATTCTTTGGCGCCGAGGCGTTTGACGAATTGGAGCAGGAGATACGATAAATTTCATATGGCTCTTTCAATACCCTCGCGTCCCCAAAAGTTGAAGCCCTCGTTCGAGCAAGCGGCGAATCTGATCGCGGGGACAACCGAATCAATGATGGCCTTGGGGGGCTTGCGTATGCGCGCAAAATCCCCCAAGGCCTGTCGGCATTTACGGGGCTTTTTTGACGTACCGGAAGGAAGGCCGGACAAATTACGTCCGGCGCGCGTTCTCGGCCGTCATACAGTTCCTTATCCCAGGACAGCGTACTCGTTGCACAGCGGGTGCAATAGATCCTCATCCTCCTCAATGTCCGCAAAGCGCGAGGTGGGCTCGAGGAAGTAGTTGTCCGTATTGTCGTCATTTACCTTGGAGACTTCACCCACGATCAAGTCGCCTCCGCCGATCTTCGGCCCGAAGATATGCGCGATATGCGGCGCAAGGCTGATGCTATTGCCGGGCTGGATCAAAATCTCCTCACCGGCTTTGAAGGTGTGCTCGATGCCGTCCATGGATACCTTTACATCGGTGGCAAGCTGATTGCCGCCGGCATCGGTGTTCCACAGGTACACCGCCAGCACCCCGTTTGCCCGATTGATAATATCCTCGGTCTTGAACACATGATAGTGTTTGGGCAAGCGCTGGCCTTCCTTCATGATGATGTACTTCTCGCAATACGGTACGCCGACCGAAGCGTCGCTCATATCCCCGTTGCGGACGGTATAAAGCACCGCGCCAACGGTTGCGAAGTCATTCGTTCCGAAATCGGTGATGTCCCAACCGAGCATGACCTTCGAAATGGTGTCGATTGCGGACTTGTTTTGCATCCAGGTTTGCATATCCCAGTAGGCATACGCAGGCAATCGGATATTGTTCTTCTGCAAAAGCTCCTTGGCCCATATGATCGCGGCATTGATTTCCGACCTCTTCATGGTCTGCACCCCTTCATTCAAATCTTGGAAAGCGTATACGCCTGCGGGATGTTCTGCCAGAATGTTTCACCCTCCAGCGGTTCCTGGCATTCGCCGGTGACGCGCAGCCATTGCCGATAGGCGGCGTTTTCATACAGCGCCGCATTGTCCACCGATTCGTCTACCTCGTTATACTGGAAGAGATAGGTCCTTCCCGCAATCTCCTTGACGAAGATTTCGCACCTCATAAAGCCGTATTGTTTCAGCAGGTTGCGAATCTCCTCCGGTTGATTGTCGTGCAGCTCGATGTATCTCGCCAGCATACCGGGCTTCACCCCGATGATGCAACCGTTTTTAACGATCCTTGCCAAGCAATTTCCCTCCCGCCGCTAAATAAACGAGCCGGCGATTTCCGCGCTGATTTCCGCGCCGGTCCGCGCAAACAGTTCTTCTCCCTTGAGTTCGGCAACAATGCGCTTTTCCTTGAAGACCAGCAGGCGACGCGCAAGGCTGATGATCTCGTTCATATCGGAAGAAATCAGGATGACCGCCTTTTGCTCGTCCTTGGCGAGGCTCCAGATCAGATCGTGAATGTACTCCTTTGCGCCAACATCCACGCCAACGGTAGGCTCGTCGATGACCAGCACGTCGCATCCCACGGACAGCCACTTTGATATGGCCACCTTCTGCTGGTTGCCGCCCGACAGGCTTGAAGCCTTTAGATTCGAGGACGGCGTCTTGATCTCCAGTTTTTGAACGAACCGGTCCGCATTCTCCCCTTCCAGCCTCGGCTGAATCAGCGGCACCATCCGGCTCAAGCGGAACTTACGCAGGGTGTTCAGGTTGATGTTCATCTTGATGGTGTCGTCCAGGAACAGGCCCTCTTCTTTGCGGTTTTCGGTGATATAGCCGATGCCATGCTTGTGCAGGCTCTGCGCAAAGCTGCTGATCTCGATGGTTTGACCATTGAGCAGCACTTCGCCGCCGTCCATTTTGTCTATGCCGAGTACCGTGCGCGCCAGCTCGCTCCTGCCCGACCCCACCAGGCCGTAGAAGCCCAGGATCTCGCCCTTGCGCACATGAAAGCTCAAATCCTTGAAACCGTGCAGACGGGAGGAAATGCCGCGCGCCTCCAGCACGACGGGATTGTCCTCGGCGTCGAGCCGTCCGCGGTAGTGGATGTTCGACTCGCGCCCAATCATCATCTTCACGATTTGTTGCTTGGTCAAATCCGCGGTACTTCCCTCGCCGATGTATCGACCATCGCGAAACACCGTGACCTTATCGCAGATTTCCATGACCTCCTCCAGCTTGTGGGAGACAAAGATCATGATCACGCCCTTCTTTTTCAGCTCACGCACGAGGTCGAACAGCGTTTCCGCCTCGTATTGCGTAAGGCTCGACGTGGGCTCGTCGAGCATCAACACCTTTGCATTGGCCGAAAGCGCCTTTGCGATCTGAATCAGCTGCTTGTGGGCGGCGCTGAGCTTCGCCACGGGCGTCTTGGGATCGAAATCCAGCCGAACCATGTCCATATATTGGCGGGCGGTTTTGTTTATCTTGCTCCAGTCTACAAAGCCGAGCCTTGTAAACTGATCCATTTTATCCAGCACGATGTTTTCCGCAATGCTGCTCTCGGGGATCAGGTTGATCTCCTGATTGACAATGCTGATGCCGTTGTGAATGGCATCGTCATAATCGCGCAGTTTCAGGGTCTTGCCGTCCAGGAGCACATCGCCCTTGTCCGCGTGATAGATGCCGCAGACGATCTTCATCAGCGTAGATTTTCCCGCGCCGTTCTCTCCCAGGATGGCGTGAACCTCACCCTCATAGAACTGAACGGATACATCCTGCAGCGCCTTTACGCCTCCGAAAGATTTTGAAATATTCCTCAGCTCCAGCATAGCTTGCCTCCGATTCCCTTGCGCGTTGTGCCGGGTTTGCCGCTGTGCCGGACGGCGGGCTTTCGGTTCCGCCGTCCGGCCGTGCATCGATCGCGGATTTACAATCTGCGCTCGCAGAAGATTACGCTTCCGGACGCTTCAGCACTTCGGATTCGATGGACGCGATCATCTCCATGGCGGCCGCCTCGATATCGGCCTGCCAGGAATCCTGGTTTTCCTGCGTGATGAAGATGTAGCCGGTGTCGATGTGGGCGCCCCAGTTCTGCGGCTCCCATCCGTCCTTCAGGTACATCAGGATCAGCGGGGAGACGTAGCCCATCGCCCATCCGTTCTGCGCGACGGTGTGATCCACATAACCGCCGGCGATCCCGGCCATGACCTCGTCGCCCTGATCCATGGTGGCGCAGGCGATATGCTCCGCACCGGCATTCACGGCGTAGTAGTCGGCCATCGCGGTGGCCAGGCCCGCGGAAGCGGTGCCGCCGGTCGCGATGATGCCCTTTACACCCGCGTTCGCGGCCAGCGCGTCGGAGACCTTCTCGTGGCCTTCGGCCGCGGTGGTGATGTCCGCAAGGGTCTGAGCGATCGAAACCTTCTCATACTGGGCAACCGCATCCTCGACGCCTTTTTGGCGCTTCTGTGTGTTTACGTCGCCCAATTGCTCGAGCACGTTGATGATCGCACCCTCGCCGCCCATTTCCTCAATCAGCTTGAGGGTGGAGTTGTAGGCCTGCACATAGACGTTCGAGCACAGGGTCATCGCGGATTCCTGCGGATCGTCCATCAGACCCGCGTAGTTGATGACCTTCGCGCCGCTCTCGTAGAGCTCCTTGTAGAGCGCGTTGGCGCCAGCAGTATCCGCGCCGAAGATGTAGAACAGGTCGAAGCCTTGCGCGCGCAGGCTCTCACAGGTCTGGTTCTCAACATCCTGGGTCCATTCGGTGCCCACACGCCATTCGACATTCTGTCCGAAGTCGGCATTGAATTTTTTGATACCCTGCTGGACATAGTTGTCAAAGAACACGTCGGGCGCCGGCCAGTAACAAACCAGTTTGTACGCGTCTCCCTTGAATTCCCAGGTTAGATTGGTGCGGGCGGAGCCGGTGTCCACATTGACGGCGGTGCCTTCTTGGGCAAAGCAGGTTGCCGACAGCAGCATGGTCAGTGCGACGAGCAGGGATACGATCTTCTTCATGGGGGTACCTCCTTTTTTATCCTCTTTACGGCGCGCCGCGGATTTTGGAACCGGCGACGTCCGCGAAGCGCGGGTTTGTCAGGCGATCATGCGCCTTGCCACGCGGCTGCGCACGCTCTCTACCGACACGGCGATCAGGATAATGCTGCCTAAGAAAGCCTTTTCGAAGTAAATATCGACATTGAGCATGGTCAGGCCGTTGCGCACCATGGTCAAAATGCACGCGCCGCAAAAGAAACCAACTGCGGTGAAATTGCCGCCGCCCAGGGAAATGCCGCCGATCGCGCATACCGCGAATGAATACAGCATCCAGTCCGCGCCGGTTGTAGGCGATGCGGAGCCGGTTCGGGAGGTCCACAGCATGGCGGCCACCGCGGCCAGACCGCAGGAGAGCATGTTGCAAAGAACCGTGATTCGGTCAACCTTGATGCCCGAGAGGCGTGCCGCGGATTCATTTCCGCCGACAGCCAGCACGTTTCTCCCAAAGAGGGTAAAGCGGAACACGACAACCAGCACGAGTATCAGCAGCACAAACAGCACGAACATTTGGGAAGTGCCCAGGAAGCGGCCGCGGCCCAGCGCGGTAAAGTCCGCGTTGACATTGTAGGAGTAACCGTGGGAGACACCCGTGGCAATGCCGTCATACACAAAGGACATCGCAAGCGTAATGACAAACGGGGCCAGCTTCAGACGCGTAATCAGCAAGCCATTCAACCAGCCGCACAGCAAGCCGGCCATGACGGTAAGCGGCACCACCAAAATGGTTGGCAGGCCGAGATTTTGCATCAGCAGGCCCGAGATTACCGTGGCCAGCGCGCCGACCGCACCGACCGCCAGGTTCATGCCGCCGATGACCGCGACCATCAGCTGTGCCGACGCAATGAACCCATAGCTGGCGACCGTTCGAGAGATATTGAACAAATTGTAGGGAGAAAGGAATGATTCCGTAAACACCGAGAAGATCAAAATCAGCAACACACATGCGCTCACCGCGCTAGAATAGCTCCGAAGAAAGAACCGCTTCAGAATCGGTCCCCTTGTGGCGCCGCCCGTCTTTGCTCCGATATTCATAGCCTTCTCCTTTGCCTCGTTCGCGTATCCCGCGGGACTGCCTTGCGCTGCGCCCTTTGTCATATACGCCCGCCAGGTTCACTTAACTTAGGTAACATAACAATTCAAGTATAATCAAACGCCCCTATGTTGTCAATTGAAAGGCCGAATTTCGGCGCTATGCGAAGTTTCTATACACAAATTATAGCGTTTTAGATATTTTCAGGGGCGTGACTGGCTTCCCCTAACCGGGCGCACAAGCGCGTCAAGGCCGGTACTTTCATAGGGCAGGGCGCATCAGCGCATGAATGCCAGTGAGTCCTTGCTCCAGCTATATAGGGGAACGACCTGCGCCGCACCGCGCGCAACATTCCATTCATCGGGATCTCCTTGTAGAATCTCAACGCCGCGCCCCGCGTTGTGCATCTGCTTACGCAAGGTGGATGCCTTGATCTTCTTCAAAAATTCCGAATCGTTTTTCATCATGCCGCCGCAAAGGTAGATGCGATCCGGATCGAGCAGGTTAATGCTCGCGGCCAGCGCAATCCCAATGTACTCTGCCGTTTGGTCGATGATCAACTGAGCGTGCACATCCCCCGCCTTCGCGGCTTCAAACACCATCTTTGCGTCCAAGCGGCTGATTTCCCCGTCACACATCCGGGCAAGCGCCTCTCCCTTGCCTTGGTGGACCAGTTCGCGCGCTTTCCGAGCCAGCGCCGCACCCGAAGCCACCGCTTCGAGACAGCCGACATTGCCGCAGGAGCATTGCGCATCCGCATCGTGACAGACGAGCAGATGCCCGATCTCTCCGCTGGTTCCGCTCGCGCCATAATACAGCTTGCCATTTTGCAGCAGTCCCCCGCCGATTCCATAACCAAGGCCGATGCACAGAACGGTCAGGTTGTTGTTCTCCTGATCGCGCGAAACCTCCCAGCTCGCCTGCACACGGTTGGCGTTCTCCACAATCACCTCCATAGGAAGTATTTCGTTCATCCACGCTTGAAGCGACACATCCTCCCAGCCGAAGTTCGGAGAAAAGATCACCCGCCCGGTTTCCCGCTCAATCAGGCCCGGCATGGCGACGCATACGCCCACAATGCCGTCCATATCCACGCCGGAGCGCTGCGTCAGGCTGACAATCTCCGCGCAGATGCGCTCCACAAAGCGGCGTTCGCGCTGCACGCCCTCCGTCGCGTATTTCACCGTTGAGATGATGCCTCGGTCCAATCCCGTGAGCACAATACGAACGGTGGTGCGACCGATGTCCACGCCGATAAAACGATAGTGTTCACCGCATACGCGCAAAAGCTCCGGCCGCTTGCCTTGACCCTTCGCCTTTTTCATGCCTGTGACGACCATGCCATGCTCAATCAGCTGATCGGTGATTTCCATGACCGTAGGAATGCTCAACCCAACCATTTGCGCAATGGCGGAGCGGTTGATCGGGCCGTGATCGGAAATGCAGCGCATGACGTTTTGCTTATTGTGCATGGCCATCCTATGCTTGTCCATTCGCCTATACATATCCAAGTGTAATTCCCCTTCGTTAAAGCATCTTAATGAAGTATAACGCAAACGCGCGGAAAGATCAACGCTTAACTTAGATTACTTAATATAGTTGGAGGAAAGGTTTGATTGGTGGAGTGGATCGATGCGTGCCGTGACACGCTCGAAAAGATGGATGATGCGCGCATGTCAAGGACAGTTTCCGGTCAAAGATCGGTGTGAAAAACAGACTCCTCGATCTCCTCGCGGAACAGCGCATAGGTGTTCCCATGGCAGAGCCCATCGAAATGGGACTTGATGTCAAATACCGATTGCCACTTCCTGATCGTGTAGTCGTTGAAGCCATGCCGCATCGCGACGTCCATCAGGCGGGCATCGACGATCGTCACGCCGCTCGGCAGGCTCATGGCGTCGCACAGTTGGATCAGCTTGTCATAATCGTCGTATTCCGCCCGTTCGAGAAACCGCTCAATCTGTGCAAGCTCGCGCTCAGAGCAATCGAAGTTCTTCCCGCTGTACGCCCCCAGATGTTTGTAGGGAAACGAATGCGTCAGGCATATCCTGGCGGATACGTCGTATCCCTTGCCCGTCATGAGCTCATAACCCGCGATCACATGATGCAGGTCACGAACCCCTTCAAAGCGCCCGACATCATGCAGCAGGCCCAGGGCATACGCCTTATCCGCGTCGAGCCCGGCGGCCGACGCCACTGTTTCGGCAACCCTCGCGGCGTTCATGCTATGGTCGACCCATCGGCCGGGGTTTTGCTCGCCAGCCCACCGCAACATTGCCCCGGCTTCCCGCCTGGATGGATAACCCATATTGGCGCCCTCCAACAAGGTCGGCCTTCAAGCCGCAATTGGCTTATTTCATACGCATCATATCCGACGGGCGCGCAAATGTCAACGGCTACTTGTGTCCCCAAAAGTTGACGCGTATACGGGCGGGTTACAGAGCGCGATAGAAAGCAGAGATAGCGGATAGCCAAGGGAAGGGTGGAAATTTGCGAAGCAAATACGACCCGACCCTGACAAGCGGGGGAATGATACAATGTTGCGAAGCCTTAGCGGCAGACCTGTCCGCGAAGGCCTTGACCTCCTTACATCACCGCCAGGTAGTCTCCCAACGATATGTTTGCGCGAGGCGCCCTCGCAACCAGCGGTGGTTTGCCGCATCCCATGCCTAATACCAACCGAAACCATTCATGCGTTCATCAGGCGCGTGGATTTCCCGTCCTGGCGTAGCCTTACGCCGCAGGCGTAGCGGCACCGTTTATCCTTGGCTGGGCATGACGGCGGTACTACTCCCGTCTACCCTTGGCTGACGCGTTGCGCCGCAGTCTGTTGGGTGTGTCATCTTCCTCGCTTCAACTTTTTTCCCGTCTCATTTGGGCCTTGACTTTTTATTTGCAGGTTATCCAGACAATCCATCTTTCATGGTCCGCGTCTTTTCGCAGATTCATTGTACTGCGTCGGTTCTCTGTTTTCGTCCCCTTCTGTTGCCTATGTACGGTATCTCAACAAGATTTCCCGCGAGCTTCTTCGTCTGCGCCTTGACTTTCACGACGCAGCGTGGCATAATACTAGCGTTTGCTTAATTCCGTAGCTCAGCAGGACAGAGCGGTCGCCTCCTGGGAGAACCTACTGTGTTCGCTTTCAGGCGAGCGGGACAGACTCAAAATTCCATATGTTCCCGTAGCTCAGCAGGATAGAGCGGTCGCCTCCTAAGCGACAGGCCGTGAGTTCGAATCTCGCCGGGAACGCCATCAATACCGACATTAGTTGGTGCAAATAAGCTCGCCGGTTGCGGCGGGCTTTTTTGTATGCCTGCAAATTTTCTGTGAATACCGGCCTTTCGGCGCTCATTTTGCAGGAATACACGGGCGGGCGCGCACGCGGTATATCGGGGCTAGTGGTCGGCTGAAAAATGCGCCTCGGAGAACTCAAAAATTACACGATCTCCAAAGGCTCTCGTGTAATCGTGTACTGATGCACCCACCCGCGATTGCCGCCATTCCCCCGTAGTGTCGCGGCGATTGGTACCATTGGGATCGTCATTGGAACCTATATATAGGTAAACGGCATAGTATGTGGTGCGGTGAAATCCCGCAAATCGTCCGCGGGCGGTGCTCTGCACTATACCGCTCATAATCGGAAAGGACGGATTCTATGAATCTAGAGGAAATAAGAGCACTCTCGGTTCACTATATGAAGAGCCGAAAGGGCTTGAACACGTATACCAATACGAGTGACCGAAAGTATTTCTTCGGAAAGCCTCATAATCAAGCCGGGAACACGACGGAGAAGGGATATTCGGACTGCTCCAGCGCATGTCGCGCCGCTATTCAGGCTGCGGCAGACATCAATATTGGCTCTAACACGCACCATCAGCTCCTCAACCGCACGAACGGGCTCATCGTAGACGCGACGGAAGGTTACCAGCCGGACGAGTCGCACCTCATGCCCGGCGACCTTCTCTACTTCAAGGGAAACAAGTACCACATTATGGATGTGGGTCACGTCGAGATGTACGTGGGAAACGATACCTTATATGGTCACGGTAGCGGAAAGGGACCTCGGGAGACGGGAATGAAGAGCTATTGCGCATCTCGCGCCACGCCGGAGAAGCGCTATTTTATGGCAATTCGCTGGATTCCCACCGAAGGTTATCCCACTCTCTCCGTCGGCGCAAGCGGTGTATTCGTCGTGAAGATGCAGCAATACCTGATCGAAGCCAGCTACCCGCTCCCCATATATGGCGCGGACGGCGACTTCGGCTCGGAAACCGAGGAAGCGCTCCTCTCGTTCCAGAAGGATGCGGGCTTGCCTGAAACCGGCGTCTGCGACCAGGCCACTTGGAACGCACTCATGAAAAAAGCCGCGGAAGCGGACGTCGAGGAGAACGTAAATCCGTATCTCATGCCGACAAAGAACCTTGCGCGCGGCGCTAAGGGCAAGGGCGTCAAGTGGGTTCAATGGGAATTAACCGATGCTGGCATTTCTTGCGGCGCCTACGGAATCGATGGTGACTTTGGGAAGGATACGCAAGCCGCTGTGGTGCGCTTCCAGACCCTTGTGTTTCCGACGGAGCAAAAGGAATGGGATGGAATCGTCGGCCCAAAGACGCGCGCGAAGCTCATTGAGGCGACCAGCCCTGAGCTCATCACTGCGACAGCAGACTAAACCAGAAGGTTCATGTGTGCCCCCTATCGAGGCGGCAATCCGCACCTGATGGTGTGAGGTTAAGAAGCTACGGGTTAGCTTTGCACCTGTAGCTTCTTTATCCATAGGTTCTTATTAATGCTGTTTTTCATCATTCAAAGTCCGTAGAAAAGAAGTAAAAACCTTAGCCAATGGCAACCTGGCCACTGGCCAGGCTTTTTACTGTACTGGGATTGCTTTTTGTTCCCCTATACCTGGTAAGCGCATATACAGCTGATTGCTGGGATGGGGTGAGGTGGGGCTACGAAGTGGCGGAGCGGCCCCCGCTCCGATCGTAAATCAGCGCTACCGGCACATTGAGCAAGAACCAATACATCGTAAAGCGCGGGCAGATTTGGCCCCACAGATTGAGCCAGCGGTCCGAATAATCCCACACGTTCCACTTTAGGAGCCGGTTGACGGTTAGCCCGACCGCCAACTCGGCAGCCGTGACCAGCCCGGCACCAGCGGCGCAGCGAGCCAGCAGCGGCCAATGAGCGGCGCGGCGGTGGATGTTCACCATGCCCAGCAGGCACAGCCCTCCGGTCAGGCCCATCGTCCAGTGGCTGTGGCCGCGCGCGAGTACCTCGATGCCCATGTAGCCCAGCGCGCCTACGGAAAACAGCGAAACAGATTGCTTGATGCACAATGCGCATTGCCTCCTTTTCAGGAAGTATGCGAATTTTTGCGCCGGAAAAACCCGCGAATTTCAGCGGTGGGTCAGCACGCCCACCTCGATGGCTTGATGGTACACCCTGCAAGTATTCGAGCATCAACCGGCGGACGCGCTTGCGGCCGACTGTCCAGCCCTCCCGCCGGAGCAACCGCCGGATCTTCCTCGCGCCATAACGGCGCTTGCTCTCGTAGAAGATGTTCTTGATCTTCGCCGTCAGCACCTCGTCCTGGCGGAACCGAACGGGCCGCTCCCGTTCACGCGCTGCCCACTCGTAATACCCCTGACGGCGTACGTTCAGGGCTCGGCACGCCTGGCTCAGGCGCAATTTCCCCGCATGTTCCCGGATCACCGCGTACTTTACTGCGGGTGCTTCGCAAAGTACGCCGACACTTTTTTTGGAAACGCTACCTCGTTCTCAAGCTCCCGGATTCGCCGCTTCAGCCGCTCCGTCTCGTCTGGCGGCGTTTCCCCGTTCTGCCCGCTGAACGCCAAGTCCGGGTTCGTCTTGTACTGGCGTTTCCACTTCATGATCGTGTTCTCGTGAACCCCGTACTCGTTCGCCACGCTCAGTACCGTCCGGCCTCCATCCGTCGAGCCGCACCGCGGCGATCTTCTCCTCCCGGCTGTACTCGCTTTTCCTGCCCATAGGTACATCTCCTCCGCGTGTCTTATTCTACCACACTCTGGAGTTGTCCATTCGACCGGGGCCAGGTCAGAATCATTGCAGGCCAAGCTGGAGGTCGTGACCGGCCTCATGCAGCGACACATCCGCGCCAATGCCCACTCCGCACTGGAGCAGGCCGAATACCAGCGGCAGTATAATGAAATATGCCGCACGGTTCGAGGCCGCCAGGGGCCGGATCAGCGAGGTCAGTGAGCAACGCGAGGCGCTCATCGCAAAGCGCGGGCTCCTACAGACCTACCTAGAAACGCTGAAAAGGCAAGCACTGATCACCGAATTCGACGAGGTACTATGGTACGGCACGGTGGATCAGGTACGGGTGACACATGATGAGAAGCTGCGGTTTATCTTTAAAGATGGTGCGGAAATCGAAGCATAATTGAACGCAATAGCAAACGGCCACATTACCAGAATCAGGTAATGTGACCGCTTTTATATAGAGTGTTCCGTTCTCGCCACCCGTTGTGTTAATTTTCTGATTCACATTGACAAAATTGGATTTGGCGCATATTATGATCATATCCAGTATTCTTGATATGAGGTGATGCTATGAAAGAGACATATGCAAAAAACGCAATGGTTTTCAAAGCGTTTTGTGATGAAAGACGACTACGCATCCTGGATCTTTTGAGGGGAGGCGAGAAGTGTACTTGCGTGTTGATCGAGGAAATGGATATGCCTCAGTCCTCGCTCAGCTATCACATGAAGATTTTGTGCGAGGCGGGTATCGTGGAGGGGCGTCAGGAAGGAAAATGGACGCATTACAGCATCAGTGAGAAGGGTAGTCTCGAGGCAGTGGAACTGCTGAAAGAACTCACCGTGTCTGAACCGACTGCAAAACGCGTGGCCTGCTGCGCAAGTAATTCCCCGCAATAAGTATCTGGGGCCTTGGGGATCGTTATCGAAAGTGAGGTATTGGCAAAGTGCAAGTTATGAAAACTGCCTGGGATTTTTTTCAGAATCAAATCCTCGGCATGAGGTGGCTGAATGATGTCCTGGGTTCCGGCTTATCCGCTTTAAGGCTCGACCCAACCAACCGCTGGGTAGGGAGCATACAGTTTTTCCTCTACGATGTGATCAAGATTGTGGTCTTATTGTGCGTCCTGATCTACCTGATCAGCTACATTCAGAGCTATTTCCCGCCTGAACGGAGCAAAAAAATCCTCGGCAGGTTCCACGGAATCTGGGCAAACTGCATCGCGGCGCTGCTCGGAACGGTGACGCCGTTCTGCTCCTGTTCGTCTATTCCACTGTTCATCGGCTTCACCTCGGCGGGCCTGCCGCTGGGCGTCACGTTTTCATTTCTGATTTCCTCACCAATGGTAGATCTGGGATCACTCGTGCTCTTGATGAGCATCTTTGGTACCAAGGTCGCAATTCTCTACGTGGTGCTTGGTCTGGTCATTGCGGTGATCGGTGGCACATTCATCGAAAAACTCCATATGGAAAAGTACGTAGAAAGCTTTATTCTTTCGGCGGGCAGCGTAGATATCGAATCGCCAGATCTTACAAAGCGCGACCGGCTAACGTATGCGAAGGAACAGACGCTCGCCACATTCAAAAAAGTGTTCCCGTACATCCTCCTCGGCGTGGGTATTGGCGCGCTGATTCATAACTGGATTCCGGAGGAATGGGTGGCCAATGTACTTGGCAGCAATAATCCGTTTGGCGTGATACTGGCGACGGTGATCGGCGTCCCGATGTATGGCGATATTTTCGGAACCATCCCGATCGCGGAAGCGCTTCTTGGCAAGGGGGCGCTGTTGGGTTCGATCCTATCGTTCATGATGGCGGTTACAACGCTCTCGCTGCCGTCCATGATCATGCTCCGCAAGGCTGTAAAGCCAAAGCTGCTGGGGCTGTTCATTGCGATTTGCACCGTCGGAATCATCATTGTCGGATATTTCTTCAACTTGGCACAGGGATTCATTCTATAGGAGGCATTCTCTATGGCTAAGGCATGGTACCCCGTAGTCGACTATGTGACCTGTCTAGAGTGTGGAAATTGCGTCGCGATGTGCCCGCACGGCGTCTACGACAAGGCAAAAGCACCAACGCCTGTGGTGAAAAACCCGGACGAATGCGTCGATCACTGCCACGGCTGCGGTAACCGCTGCCCGGTCGGCGCGATTACCTACGTAGGCGACAACACGGGCTGGACGCCTCCGAAAGGCAACACGAAAGCTGAGGAAGACGAGCTTACCACATGCGGATGTGGCGGCGAATGTGGCGAGACAGTCGAGAAGAAGGTTGCCGTGGAATACCTGTATCTTGATTTGAACACCTGCGACCGCTGTGTTGGGACGGATCATGAACTCGATGAAGTCATGATGGTGCTGACGCCCGCTTTGGAACTCGCCGGATTCGACGTCGAGTACAACAAAGTTGAGATGGCGACGGCGGATATAGCGAACCAGTATAAATTCTTCTCTTCCCCGACGATCCGCGTGAACGGCGTTGACATCGGAGGACCGGTTCAGGAGAACAGCTGTGGGTGTTGCAGCGAAATCAGCGGCGCGGACGTTGACTGCCGCGTATTTGAGTACGAAGGCCAATCCTTCGAGGTGCCGCCCAAGGAGATGCTCGCAGAAGCCATCCTACGCATCGCGTTTGGCGAATCCGAGGGCGGGTGCGCGTGCGGGGATTACCAACTACCGGAGAACCTGAAGACGTTCTACGAAGGGAAAAGCCACAAATCATGCTCGTGCGGAGGGAACTGCTGCTGATGGATACGAAGAAGGTAATCCGAATCGTTGTCCCGGCACTCATCGTTCTCGTTGTCGCTGGTGTCTGGTTCGTAAAAAACGCAGCTACAGTCGTGAATGGCCCAGCCGAGCTTAAGAGCAATATGACGGATAATGCCCAGGCAGAGGACGACCCGAACTTCGCGCTGGAAGCGGAGTCGATCGACACAGAGACGCTTACTGCCTACGGACTACCCCTTATCGTTGACTTTGGTTCGGATTCCTGCATTCCCTGTCAAGAGATGGCGCCGGTCCTGAAAACCATGAATGCCGAGATGCGCGGTAAAGCCATCGTCAAGTTCGTTGACGTATGGAAACACGCGGATGCAGCCAACGGTTTCCCGGTCCAGGTCATCCCAACGCAGGTATTCATTAACGCTGACGGTACGCCGTATGTGCCGAGTGATTCGATGCAAGACTCCGGAATTGAGTTCACCATGTACTCCAGCAAGGAAACCGGTGAGCACGTATTCACCACGCATCAGGGTGGACTGACGGAAGCACATATGCGCAGAGTCCTCACGGATATGGGGGTGCTAGAATGACGGCCCTGCTGGACGGACTGGCCAACATGATCGAGCAGAGCGGCTATCTCGCGCCGCTTCTCGCCGTGGTCGCAGGCGCGCTGACATCTTTCACACCTTGCTCGCTGTCCAGCATTCCCTTGATCGTCGGATACGTGGGCGGAGCCGGACAAGGGAACGCGAAACGCGCGCTTGGGTTGTCCCTCGCCTTCGCCTTGGGTTCGGCCATGACGTTTACCGTGCTGGGCGTGATTGCGTCGCTCGCCGGGCGGCTCATCGGTGCCTCGGCGTCCTGGTGGTACATCGTGTTGGGTGTGCTGATGGTCTTGATGGCGCTTCAGACTTGGGAGATTTTCGAGATCATCCCGTCCAGCTACCTGCTCGCGAAGAACAAAAAGCGCGGGTATGCAGGCGCGTTCATAGCAGGAATCCTGGGCGGCGTGTTCTCCTCGCCTTGTTCAACGCCAGTACTGATCGCGCTGCTCACGATCGTCGCAGGCAAGGGAAGCATCCTATGGGGTATACTGCTATTGTTGATGTACTCCATTGGTCATGGCATTCTCGCGATCATTGCAGGTACATCGATAGGCCTTGTGCAGAAGCTAACGACCAGCGAGAAGTACGGACGGGCAAGCAACGTTCTCAAAATTGTGATGGGTTTTCTGATGCTACTCATTGGGTTTTATATGTTTTATCTTGGTTTCTAATAATGCATAAAGGGGATTTGAAGATGGCACTGTTTGGCAAGAAGAAGAATAATGATGCTCAAGGAAACTGTGATTGTGGAGGTGCCTGCACTCCGGCGCTCGAGCAGGGAAAGAAGGGAAACTGCTGCTGTGGGGATGTAAGCGCCCAGAGCATGGCGAAGGCGGAGACTGCAAAGAGCGAAGGCGCATCCATCAAGGTGCTGGGCAGCGGCTGCGCGAAGTGCAATCAGCTTGAGGCCGCTACGAAGGCGGCGCTGGAGCAACTGGGCATGGACACAACGATCGATCACGTGACCGATTTTGCTCAGATCGCAGCCTATGGCGTCATGACGACGCCCGCGTTGGTGGTCGATGGCAAGGTCGTCTCCTATGGCAAGGTCCTTAAGACCGATGAAGTGATTAAGGTGCTACAGAAGGTCAGGAGTTAAACCGGACTATGTCACGTCGTATGACATCTAGGCAACCAGACCGTAGATCCTGATAGGCTATTACCTACGCACCAGCGAGGCCGATTGCAAGGCTTCCCTGTACAATACAATCATTCGCCGCTTGGAGATTCCAAGCGGCGTTTTTCATGGACAACGCTTGCGATTTTTGTAAAATCTCTCGGATACATTGACAATCTTCGATACGATACATACAATGATTATATCGATGTTCTTCGATGCGAGGTGATA
>NZ_JBISDI010000033.1:0-42112 GCF_051162045.1 Anaerozeibacter quisquiliarum | reverse complement strand
CGACCTGCGGGTGATCACCCGGGAGCCGGGCGAGCCCTCCGAGGTGCGCTACACCATCCGGTGGGACGGCGACACCCCGAACCCGGAACTGAAACCTTAAGACCAAACCGACCGGAACGCTCCCACACGGGGGCTATTCCCCGTATATCAGCAAGCAAGCCTTTGAGGCTTTTTCTTTTTGGGAGGTGACGACCACGCGGAAGCTCAAAAAGTACACGCCCACGCCGTTCATGGCGAAGGATTCGGTGTACGACAAGGCCGCCGCGGACTACGCCGTCGCCTTCATCCAGGCGCTGCGTCACACCAAGGGTTCTTGGGCGGGCAAGCCCTTTGAACTCATCGACTGGCAGGAACGGATTATCCGCGATCTGTTCGGGGTTTTGAAGCCCAGCGGCTATCGGCAGTTCAACACCGCGTATGTGGAGATTCCCAAGAAGATGGGCAAGAGCGAGCTTGCCGCGGCGGTGGCGCTGTTTCTCACCTGTGCGGATCACGAGGAGCGGGCGGAGGTGTACGGCTGCGCGGCCGACCGGCAGCAGGCGTCCATCGTGTTTGAGGTGGCGGCGGATATGGTGCGGATGTGCCCGGCGCTCTCCAAGCGTGTGAAACTGCTCGCCTCCACCAAGCGGCTCATCTACCTGCCCACCAACAGCTTCTACCAGGTGCTCTCCGCGGAAGCGTACTCCAAGCACGGGTTCAACATCCACGGCGTGGTGTTTGACGAACTGCACACCCAGCCCAACCGGAAACTCTTTGACGTCATGACAAAGGGCTCGGGCGACGCGCGGATGCAGCCGCTGTACTTCCTCATCACCACGGCGGGCACGGACACCCAGTCCATCTGCTACGAGACCCATCAGAAAGCGCTGGACATCCTGGAAGGGAGAAAGCACGACCCCACGTTTTATCCGGTGATCTACGGCGCGGCGGAGGAGGACGACTGGACGGATCCCAAGGTGTGGAAGAAGGCGAACCCGTCCCTCGGGATTACCGTCGGCATCGACAAAGTCAAAGCCGCCTGCGAGAGCGCGAAACAGAACCCCGCCGAGGAGAACAGCTTCCGTCAGCTGCGGCTCAACCAGTGGGTGAAGCAGTCTGTGCGCTGGATGCCCATAATGAAGTGGGACGCCTGTGCATTCCCGGTGGACGCAAAGCGGCTGGAAGGGCGAACCTGCTATGGCGGGCTGGATTTGTCCTCGACCACCGACATCACCGCGTTCGTGCTGGTGTTCCCGCCGGATGATGAAGAAGGCAAGTATGAAATCCTCCCGTATTTCTGGATCCCGGAGGACAACATCGACCTGCGTGTGCGAAGGGATCACGTGAACTACGACCTGTGGGAAAAGCAGGGATCCCTCATGACCACGGAGGGCAACGTAGTCCACTACGGGTTTATCGAGCGGTTCATTGACGAACTGGGCGCGAAGTACCACATCCGGGAGATCGCCTTTGACCGCTGGGGCGCGGTGCAGATGACGCAGAACCTGGAGGGGCTGGGATTCACCGTCGTACCCTTTGGCCAGGGCTTCAAGGACATGTCCCCGCCGACAAAGGAGCTCATGAAGCTGACGCTGGAAGGCCGGATTGCCCACGGCGGGCACCCGGTGCTGCGCTGGATGATGGACAACATCTTTATCCGCACCGACCCGGCGGGGAACATCAAGCCGGACAAGGAAAAATCGACCGAGAAGATCGACGGCGCGGTGGCGACCATCATGGCGCTGGACCGGGCGCTGAGGCACGGCGGGGAGACAAGCGGGAGCGTGTATGATACAAGGGGGTTGCTGCAAATATAGTTGTGCATTTTTTATGCTCGTGTTATAATCAGTTAAATGATAAGCGGGGCTTTCTGTCCAGGACACGAGAATATGCTTACGGGGAGAACACATGTGAAGGAGACATTGCCATGAGGAAGATTACCACATTGCTTACAACGTTGGTTTTGATCCTTTCTCTTGTTGTCTGTGTCGTACCCACAAGCGCGGCAGAGGGAGGGACAGTGCCAGAAACGGTCGCGTTTAACGACCCTGTACTGGAAGCGATGGTGCGCGCCGCGATGGGTAAACCGGATGGCGCGATCACCGTGGCGGAAGCCGAAGCTGTGACAAAGCTGGACCTTAGCTTTGAGTGGCAGCAGTACGTTTCCGGAGCAACGCCCATTGAGAGCATAGGCGGTCTTGAGCATTTCAAGAACCTTGAAAGCCTTGACCTGTCTCTAAACGAGATAGCCGACATAACGCCACTGGCGAGTCTCACAAAACTCAAGATACTGGTGCTGAGCGGCAATCCGGTCACAGACATCACGCCGCTTCATGCGTTGTCTGCGCTCAAGGTGCTGGTGATGTCTGACTGTGCGGCGCAGGACTACAGCCCGCTTGCGAATCTTACCAGTCTTGAGTATCTTGCGTTGGAACGCTCGACAATCGCCGACGCGACGCCGTTGGCTTCGCTGACGAACTTGAAACGGTTGTATTTAGAGGGCTGTGATTTGGACTATGCACCTATAGCGAATATTTACCCCGCTCTTGAGGACAGAGATTTTGTTATCCTTCCCGCGCCGTCCTCGCTTGCCGAGCTTGGATTTGTCATGGACGGTGACGGCAAGCAGGCTGTTTTTGACAGTGAGCAGGTGTCCGTGCGAATCAACCATATCGAATGGGGTACGCCCACTGCGATGGGAGCGGAAAACTGTATCCGAACGGTTTTCGGAACGGACAAGTACAAAGTGGATATTGGCTACTATCCGGAGCATGACACGTATGTGGTTCAGGCATACAAGGACAGTGATTTTGTGCTCAACTACCTGTACTTTTGCGCCGAGAACAGCTTTGGTGAAATTGACAGGCAGAGTTTGGAGAACGTTGTCCGCGAAATATTCCCCGATGTTGACGGAGACGTATTGCTTGCCCCGATCGATTTCCATATCGCTGCCCTTGATGATGCCTTTGGTATGACTGCTGCAGAGTTGTTCGCGCTGCCGTTTGAACAGTCGAATGATGGGGGCGACGCTACGGTGGCTGCCACGGTCGCGGAGGGATCGCTCGCATGGCTTGGCTTCGACCTAGACGAGGCCGGCGTATGCGCCGTGTACGAAGATCGTGAGCCACACTATAAATCCATCGCTATTGCAAGACCTGAATGGGGTGAGTTTGACAGTGACTGGAACATTGAGTTTATTGATACGGACATAAACGGCTACAGCCTGCGTATCACCTACCATGCAAGCGAGGGTGAGTATCTGATATCTTTGGAGAAGGACGGAGTGGGCTGTTCTTACCAGTACTATCCCGCTACAGATGATAAAGGTTGGGAAGAACCCGACCTGGACACTGTACATCGGATGTTCAACGACGCGCTCGGCACAAAGGAGAAGGAACTATACTATGTACCACTTGAGCAATTCGAGCAGTATGTTCATGAACGCTTCGGTATGAGTGTTGATGAACTATACGCGCTGCCAAGATACTGAATCTATCTTTTAAGAGCATCTGATCGGATGCTCTTTTTTCATGCCTGAATTGGAGGTGAGCGATTGAAAAATCCCTTGACAGGCCTGTTCCGGGCACGGGACAAGCCCGGGCGGCGCGCGGCCCGCAACAGCTTGAATGGCGGTTCGTATGCTTTCTTTTTCGGTGGCACGACCTCCGGAAAGGTGGTCAACGAAAGAAGCGCCATGCAGATGACGGCGGTGTACGCGTGCGTAAGGATCCTGGCAGAAGCCATCGCGTCGCTGCCGCTGCACGTGTACCGGTACAACGACACTGGTGACCCGAGCCGGGCCGGCAGCAAAGAGAAGGCGGTTCTGCACCCGCTATACCTATTACTCCATGACGAGCCCAACCCGGAAATGTCGTCCTTCTCCTTCCGGGAGACGCTCATGACCCACCTTTTATTGTGGGGCAACGCCTACGCCCAGGTGATCCGAAACGGCCGGGGCGAGGTGCTGGCGCTCTACCCCCTCATGCCGGACCGCATGACCGTGGACCGGGATGTCGCCGGGCGCATCTACTACGAGTACACACGCTCCGACGCGGACGCGCACACCTTCGGCGGTAAGAGCACCGTGCTCCTGCACCCGCCGGACATCCTGCACATTCCGGGCTTGGGATTTGACGGGTTGGTCGGATACTCGCCCATCGCCATGGCCAAGAACGCCATCGGCATGGGCCTTGCCTGCGACGAGTACGGCGCGTCCTTCTACCAGAACGGCGCGCAGCCGGGCGGGGTTCTGGAGCACCCGGGCGTCGTGAAGGACCCCAAGCGCGTGCGCGACAGCTGGAACGCCATCTACCAGGGCAGCGGAAACGCCCACCGGGTCGCAGTTTTAGAGGAGGGGATGTCCTACAAACCCATCTCGGTATCGCCGGAGGAGGCGCAGTTTCTCGAGACGCGGAAGTTCCAGATCGACGAGATTGCGCGCATCTTCCGGGTGCCGCCCCACATGGTCGGCGATTTGGAACAGTCCTCATTCAGCAACATCGAGCAACAATCCCTGGAATTCGTCAAATACACCCTCTCGCCGTGGATCGCGCGGTGGGAACAAGCCATGCAGCGTGCGCTCTTTTCGCCGGACGAAAAGAAGCGCTTTTTTGTGCGGTTCAACGTGGAGGGACTGCTCCGCGGCGACTACACAAGCCGGATGACCGGCTACTCCATCGCCCGGCAGAACGGCTGGATGAGCGCCAACGACATCCGTGAACTGGAGAACCTCGACCGCATCCCTGCGGAAGAAGGCGGAGACCTGTACCTGGTCAACGGCAACATGATCCGGCTGGACGGCATCCGCTCCGGTTCGGCCAATCAAGAAACGGAGGATGATTTGTGAAGAAATTCTGGAACTGGATCAAAAATGAAGACAACGGCACACGCACGCTGTACCTGGAAGGCGTGATCGCCGAGGAGAGCTGGTTTGCGGATGATGTGACGCCCGCAGCCTTCAAGGCAGAACTCCTGGCAGGCTCTGGCCCCATCACCATCTGGCTCAACAGCCCGGGCGGCGATTGCGTCGCAGCGGCGCAGATCTACAACATGCTCATGGAGTATCCGGGGGACGTGACGGTCAAAATCGACGGCATCGCGGCCTCAGCCGCCTCCGTCATTGCCATGGCCGGAACACGGGTGCTCATGTCGCCCGTATCGACCATGATGATCCACAACCCGCTCACCGTGGCGATTGGCGACAGCGAGGAAATGCGTAAGGCGATACAGATGCTCGACGAGTACAAGGAGTCAATCATCAACGCCTATGAGATCAAAACGGGCCTGTCGCGGGCGAAGCTGTCCCACCTCATGGACGCCGAGACATGGATGAACGCGAACAAGGCGCTGGAGCTGGGCTTCTGCGATGAGATCATGTTTAAGGATGCGCCGCCCGGCGAACCGTTGGAGCGTAGTTTCGCCTTCTCCCGAAGAGCCGTCACCAACAGCCTGTTGGATAAGGTAAGAGCCCGAATCCCCAAACCCGAACAGCCCCGAGTAAAAGCGTCAGACAGGGTGCCGGCCTCCGGCCTCGAAAAGAGGCTGGCGCTTTTGAAATGATTGGAGGATTTTCATGAACCAGATTCTATCTCTGCGCGAGAAGCGCGCCAAGGCGTGGGACGCTGCCAAGGCGTTCCTGGACCAGAAGCGCGGCGCGGACGGCCTGATCTCCGCCGAAGACGCCGCCACGTATGACAAAATGGAAGCCGAAGTCGTGAGCCTCGGCAAGGAGATCGAGCGCCTGGAGCGGCAGGCAGCGCTGGATCTTGAACTCAGTAAGCCCACCGCATCGCCGCTTACTGACAAGCCCGGCGCTCCTGAGCAAAAGGAAAAGACCGGCAGGGCGTCCGACGCATATAAAGCCGCGTTCTGGCAGGCCATGCGCAACAAAACCGTCTCTCACGATGTGTACAACACACTCAAGATCGGCGAGGATGACCACGGCGGCTATCTCGCCCCGGATGAGTTTCAAAGGACGCTCATTGAAGCACTCGAAGAACAGAACATCTTCCGCCAGCTCGCCAAGGGCATCGCCACCTCTTCCGGCGACCGCAAGATCCCGGTGGTGGCGAGCAAGGGAACGGCTGCATGGATCGAGGAGGGCGCCGCCTACCCTGAGAGCGACGACACTTTCGGCCAGATCTCCATCGGCGCGTACAAGTTGGCTACCATGATCAAGGTCAGTGAAGAACTGCTGAACGACTCGGTGTTCGACATCGCGTCCTATGTCGCCCGGGAGTTCGCCCGCCGCATCGGCGCGGCGGAGGAAGAGGCTTTCTTCACCGGGACCGGTATCGGCAAGCCCACGGGGATCCTGGCCGAAAACGGCGGCGCGCAAACCGGCGTAACGGCGGCGAGCGCGACGGCTGTCACCATGGACGAAGTCATGGACCTGTACTACTCGCTGCGCGCACCCTATCGGAGAAACGCCGTGTTCCTCATGAATGATTCCACCGTGAAGGCGCTTCGCAAGCTCAAAAACGGCAACGGCGACTATCTCTGGCAGCCCTCCGTCGTCGCCAACGCGCCGGACACGATCCTCGGCAGGCCCGTGTACACTTCCGCGTTTATGCCCGCCATTGCCGCGGGGAACAAGGCGATTCTCTTCGGCGACCTCTCCTACTACTGGGTAGCGGATCGTGAGGGCCGCTCGTTCAAGCGGCTCAACGAACTGTACGCCGCGACGGGACAGGTAGGATTCCTGGCTTCCGAGCGTGTGGATGGCAAGCTGGTTCTGCCCGAAGCCGTGAAGGTGCTGGCGCAGAAGGCCGCCTAACGGGAGGAAGCGCAATGGACGATTACCAGACGAGGAACTACACCGCCCACGGCGGGCGCGAGACCGTCATCGGCGGAAAACTGACCTTCCTGCCCGGCGCGGAGGTTTCGGGGCTCGGCGAGGCGCTTACCCTGCCGAAGGCGCCTTTCCTCCCGAACAGCGAGGCCACGACCGTCACCGCGCTCCGCGCGGATTTCAACGCCCTGCTGAGCGCGCTCCGCGCCGCCGGCCTCATGGCGCCTGAGACGATGCCGGAATGATTGTCACCGTACCCGAGCTGAAAGCGCACCTGCGCATCCAGCATGACGAGGAGGACGCGCTGCTCGAGTCGCTGCTCAGGCAGGCGCAGGCAGCCGCCGAGGACTTTTGCCGCACGTCATTTGGCGAGAACGCGCCGCAGGCCGTGCGGCTGGCTGTGCTGCTCATGGCCTCGCATTTCTATGAATGCCGGGACAGTTCGGAGAAGACTGGCTACCATGTCATGACCGCCGCGTTCCGGGCGCTGCTCTATCCGCACCGCGCCATTGAACAGATGTTTTAGGATCACCTATTAGCGTATTGAAGGAGGTCGGCCCATGCGCAGCATTCCACATCCGGGCCAGCTCCGACACATGGTCGAGATCGGGCGCACCGTGACCACCGCCAACGAGAACGGCTACCCTGTGAAAGCGGACGAAGTTTTCTGCCGGGTATGGGCCGCCGTTGAGGATGATTCCTCGCGGTACCTCATCGCCGGAGACGCCGAAACCGCAGAGCGCGGGCTGTGCTTCATCATCCGCTGGCGCGGCGACGTTCAGCCCGGCATGTGGGTGCGATTCCGGGACGAGAAGTACGGGATCACGAAGCTGGGCGAGTATGATTTCAAACGCCGGTACCTCAGATTGACCACGGCGTCATCCAGCGGGGTGGGCTGATGAAAAAGGTACAGGACGCGCTGAAGCCCACCGGCATCCCTGCATTCCCCGGCGCGTGGAAGCCCACCGCATCGCAGCCGACTGCGCCGGCGCAATACATTGTCTACACGACAATGACCACCGAGGATGAACATTGGGACGACGGCCCTCGGCGTTATCGCACCTATGTCTATCTGAACCTCTGGAGCGACCCCGACCCTACCGACGCTATCCTGTCCGTCCGCGCCGCCATGCGCGCGGCAGGCTATGCAATGATAGAGGAAAACGAGCGCGTCTCGCCTGATGAAGAAGCGCGCCAGTACCTCGTCTCCTGGACGTGGGTGGGCACGGGGGAGGTGTGATTCGTGGGCATGCAACTGAACGGCGCAGATGATCTGAAAAACGACCTAATCGCCATGGCGGATGCGCTTAGTAACGACGGCACTACAACTGCCAAAATTCTAAAAAGTGCCGCTCAGCCAATTCTGGAACAGATGATCCAGAACGCCAGCAGTGATCCCCGCCCACGGTCCGGAAATCTGCGCGGTGCGCTCCGGATCAAGAAAGCATCCGGGCGGCGCTGCGCTCGTGTGACGATAGGCGTCCATGCCGCTGAAGGTGGCGCGCCGTATGCAAATCCTGTGGAATTTGGCCACGGCGGCCCGCATCCCGCGCCGCCCCACCCCTTCGTCCGCCCGGCCTTTGACGCCAGGGCGGAAGAAGCCTATGGAGAACTGAAGATACTCCTGAACGAAGCCCTCGATAAACGGGGGCTTCTTTATACCCCAGACTGAAGATTGGAGGAACAACTTATGCCTGAACCGACCGCTTCCCCCGCGGTGTCCAGCACCGTCGGCCTCAAAAATGTGGTGATCGCGCCGCTGACCACCGATACCGAAGCGCTGCTTGCCTACGGCACACTTCAGCTGCTCGCCGGCGCGATCGACGCGCAGATCGCCCCGGAAAATGCCGATCCTGAGGTGCAATACTACGATGACGTCGAGGGCGACGTCGTATACCCCGACCCCGACGTCAAGCTGACCATGGAGATGGCGGACATCCCGCTGACGCTCCAGGAGATGATCCTGGGCAACACCATTGACGACAACGGCGTACTCCTCCGCGCTGCGGGGGATTCGCCGCCCTACTTCGCGCTCGGCTTCAAGAGCGAAAAGGCGGACGGCACGTACCGTTACGTGTGGCTGTTCAAGGGCCGCGCCAAGCCCACGACCGAGCAATACCACACAAAGGAGGGCAAGACCCTGACCCGGCAGACGGGTAAGCTTGAGTGGTCGTTCATCAAGCGCACCCATGACGGGTTCTATCAGGCCGTCGCCGATGAGGGACAGAACGGGTTCACGCCTGAAATGGCTGCCACGTTCCTGTCTAGCGTGTACACGCCGGTGATCACGACCGGCACCTGATTCCGGCCATAGAAAGGAGCATCAGAAATGATCGCCTGCACCCTGGGGGAGAAGAAGTACTCCATTGATTTCGTGTCCGGCCGCGCGCTGCGGGAGATGGGCCCCGCCGCGAAAATGCACGCGCACATCACCGGCCTTGCCAGGAGCGCGCTGGAAGGGAACGCCGTCACCGACGAAACCAGCATCGAGGAAGCCATGGACGTGCTCGTCCGCTGGTTCTGCATTCTGTTCGGCAACCAGTTCTCTCCCGACGACGTGTTCGACCACTACCCGGTGGACCGCCTGATCCACGACATCACCTTTGCGATGATGGCGGTCCAGGCGCAAACCACTTCCGTGCTCTCCGAATTCCCTATTCCGGCGGCGCAGGAGACGAAGACATCCTGACGCTGCACGACTACATCCTGGCAACCTACAACGAACTCCTGAAATTCGGATGGACCATGACCGAGATCGACGGCATGGACATGCCCGGCTTTCTCTCTGTCCGCGCGTGGGACGCGAAACGCGAGGAACGCGCGAAAATCCCCAAACGAAGGTTCATCGACGAGGCGTGGCCACAGATGCGGTCACGCTGATTTTTCTTCCGATTCCATATGGAAGGATAGTGACACCCTTGGCCGAAACCCTGCGCGACCTCGTCGTGTCGCTGTCCCTGGACTCGGACAACTTCTCCCGAAACCTTGGCAGCATCAATAAGCAGATTCAGCAGGCGGAGAGCCGATTCAAGGCAGCCGGCGCCGGCGTCACCGGGTTCGAGAAATCCGCCGCCGGGCTGGGCGCGAATCTCTCCACGCTCCGGGTGAAGCTTCAGCTACAGGAAAAGGCCGTGGAACAGTACCGGCGTGCGCTGGACGCCGCCAATACCAAGCTCACCGCCGCCGTCCGGAAGAATGACGAGCTGAAATCCTCGCTGGATGGCGCGAAGGCCAAGTATTCCGACCTCAAGAACCGGATCGACCAGACCCGCGCGGCCTGCCAGGCCAGCGTCAAGGCGACCGGCGACAACAGCGAGGAATCCAACCGGCTGGGGCTGGAACTGCTGGACCTTGAGGAACAGTACAAGGCCACCGGCGCGGAGATCAAGAAGCTGGAAGGCCAGCTGGGCGCCAGCCGGAAGTCCATGCAGAACGCCGCCGACGCGGTGACCAAGGCGGAAACCAACCTCAATAGCGCCAAGGCCGCGCTGAAAGAAACCGAAGCGGCGATCCAGAACACGGCCCAGCGGCTCGAAAAAGCGCGCTCGAAGTGGTTCGCTTCGGGCGCCGCCATGGAGTCCTTCGGGAAGAAGGCCACGGTCGCCGGCCAGGCGCTCGAGCGCGCCGGGCAGAAGCTGACCACCTTCGCCTCCGTACCCCTCGCCGGGCTGGGTGTCGCCGCCGCCAAGGCGTCCATCGATTTCGAGGAAGCGTTCGCCGGCGTGCGGAAGACCGTGGACGCCACCGAAGGCGAGTATAAACGCCTCGCCTCTGATGTGAAGGCCATGTCCACGCAGGTGACGGCGGACACCACCGCCATCGCCGCCGTCATGGAGAACGCGGGTCAGCTGGGCATCAGGAATTCCGCGCTGACGCCGTTCACCCGGACCATGATCGACCTGGGCAACGCGACGAACCTGGCGTCTGAGGAAGCCGCCACGGCGCTCGCCCAGTTCGCGAATGTGACCGGCATGGCCCAGGACAACTTCGGGCGCCTGGGCTCGGTCATCGTCGAGCTCGGCAACAACATGGCCACCACGGAGCGGGACATCGTCAACATGGCGACCCGGCTCGCATCCGCGGGCACGCAGGTCGGCCTCAGCGAGTCGCAGATCCTGGGCTTTGCGGCCGCGCTGGCGTCGGTGGGCATCGAGGCCGAAGCGGGCGGCTCCGCGTTTAGCAAGATCATGGTTGAGATGCAGCTGGCCGCGGAGACCGGCAAGAACGGCTTGTCCGACTTCGCGAAGGTCGCCGGTATGACGGCCTCGGAATTCCGTGAGGCGTGGAAGACCGACGCGGCGAGCGCCATCCAGGCTTTCATTGTGGGCCTATCGAGGATGGACGAGTCAGGCATCAGCGCGATCGCGACGCTGCAGGGCATGGGCATCACCGAAGTCCGGCTCCGGGATACACTGCTCCGCGCGACCAACGCCAACGAGTTGTTCGGCAAAGCGCTCATCATGGCGAACGACGAGTGGAAGCGCAATACGGCGCTGACGAAGGAAGCGTCCACCCGCTACGCCACCACCCAGAGCCGTATTACCATCCTCGGCAACAAGGTGAAGCTTTTCGGGCAGGCGATCGGTGACGACCTCTCGCCTACGATCGGGAAGATGATCTCCGGCGCGGACGACCTGCTGGACAGCCTCATGGAGTTGGATGAAGGCCAGCGGCAGGCGCTGATCACCGCGGCCGCGTGGGTCGCGGGCATCGGGCCGGGGATTCTGGTGCTGGGAAAGCTCAATACCGCTGTCGGTACCATTTCCACCGGGTTCGGAAAGCTGATCACCACCGCGGTCTCCGCGGGCGGCGGGATGAAGGGCGTGCTGGCCGCGTGCGGGAGCCTCTTGGGGCCTGTAGGCATCGCGGCGGTCGCAGCGGCGGCGCTGTACGGCGCATACCGCTGGATCGACTACGCCTCCGGCGCCAGGGAAGCCCGCGAAGCGCTCCAGGGCATGGCCGAGACCGCCAAGGCGTGGTCTGAGCAGCAGGCAACCACCGTGTTTGATACCGGAAATGATGCGTTATCTCGCTTCGGCCTGACCCCGGACAGCTTCGGCGGGATCGAAGAATCGAAGGACTGGCTCTCCCGGCTCAACACCACATGGACCGATGGCAAGAAGGAAACCTCCGAGATCGTCAAGTCCTATGTGGATGAGTTCAAGGCGGACAGCGACCAACTTCGGCAGGCGGTGGAGGAGCGCCAGAAGATCCTCTCCGGGCTGGGCGTGAAGGATACGCGCTCGGATGAGGCGCTGAAGCAGCTCGACGCCTACGACAAGGAAGTCCAGGCCCTTCTGAAGAAGCGCCGGAACGGCGAGCTGACCGATAAAGACCAGGCGCGGCTTGAGGAGATCGTCACCCAGCGGGTGCAGATCAAGCTGGAGTACGCGCTGGGGGAATCCGGCGGGTACGAGAAGATCCTGCAGGGCGTGGAAGCCGAAAAGGCGCGGCTTGAAGCCGAAGGCGGCGCCGCGTCCATCGACCTGTACGCCGACGCCATGAAAGCCGCCGCCCAGGGCAGCGCAGAGTACAATGCCGCGCTGGAAGAAACCTACGCCGCCGAGTACAGGGTCATCGCCGCCATGCAAGACGGCGCGGACAAGCAGAAAGCGCTGGACGCCCTCAACGAGCGGCATATTCAAGCGAAGATCGACGGAGCAAAGAAGTATGCCGAGGCCCTATCGCAGCTGGTGGGGCCGATGCTGCAAAGCGATGAGCTGGGCGGCGCGGACGAGAAGCTGCAGAAGCTGGTGGGCCTGCTGTCCGAGTTCCAGATCGCGTCCGCCCAGGGCGGCAACACCTCCGGCATCCTGACGCAGCTGGACGAACTGACCAAGGGCATGGACGAGGGGGAACTGGCCTCCTACCTGGCGATTCTCACCCAAATCCAGGATGCGGTGCAAGCAGGCGGGGCCGGACCTTCCGGCGGGTTTACACCGAAAGAGACGCAGAAGCTGTTCCCCAACCTCAACATCAAGGACGTGCTGGGCGGGTATGCGTCCATTGCCGATTTCCTGAAGGCAAACGCCGGGTCCTTCGAAGGCCTTTCCGCTATGTTCAATGAGGCGTTGCCGGACGAGGTCAAGCGCGTGCTGGTGGACCTGGACCTGACCAGCGCTTCTGCAGCGTGGGAGCAGTTCAAGACGGACACGTCGTCGCTGACCACGATGCTCTCCGCCACCGTCACTGGCACCGTGCATCTGACGCCCATCGACGCCCAGGCCGCGGCCGATTTCCGCGCGGCGAACCCCGTGTCCCTCGACGGCCAGGTCATGAAGGTCGGCATGGTGGGGGGCGCGGCACAGGCGTTCAAGGACAAGTTTGATGCGGGCCTGCTTGCGCTCTACGACGAACACGGCGTCCCGATCCCGGTCACGCCCGAGGCGGCGGCACAGATCAAGGCCGCCGATCTGGTGCTGGGTACTGACGAAAACGGCGTGCTGCACGTGCAGGTGCTGCCCAAGATCGGCTCGCCCGAGGGGGTGCAGAACGCCGAGGCGGGCCTAAATTCGGTGCCCCAGAACTTCCTGCCGGACTGGCTCAAGTCCAGCACCGCCGACAAAGTCACCTCCATCACCAGCCTCGTGCAGGGCGTGGAGGATCTGGCCGCGGCCGGCGAAACGCTGAGCGCGCAACAGGGCAAATCGGTGGTGCTGGAGCAGCTGCATAGCCTCAACCCCAAGGAACTCGAAAACATCTCCACCTGCATCGCACAGGCGATGGCGGCGCTCGAGAGCGGCGCGCTGGACGCAGAAACCGAAGCCAAGGTGCGGGAGCAATTGAACGCGCTGCTGACCGTCGTTCAGACCGCGGACGAATACCTGGGCGTCGGCAACGACATCTCCGCCGGCATCGCGAGCGGCCTCACCGCTTATGACTGGACCGGGGATGCGGCCACTGTCGCCAGTTCCATTGAAACGGCGCTGCGCGCAGCGGCACAGACCCATTCTCCTTCCGCAATGACGCGGCCCATCGGCGCAGACCTGTCCGCAGGCGTTGCCGTCGGCATGATGGGCTATGGGTTCGGCTCCGCGGCTGGGGTGGTTGCCGCCAGTGCAAAGTCGTCTCTATCCACTGAACTCGCTGCGGATACGATGAAGCCCATCGGCAAGAACGCCATGGTCGGCATGGCGGCAGGTATCCTGAGCGGCCAGAACCTCGTCGTGAACGCGATGCGGATTGTGGCCGAAGCCGCTGTGCGCGCTGCGAAAGCGAAGCTCAAGATTCAGTCGCCATCAAAGGTGTTCCGGGACGAGGTCGGCCGGATGATGGTCCGTGGCATCGGCGAGGGCACGATTCTCGAGAGCAAAGTCCAGGCAAGAATCATCCGGAACGCTGCCCGATACCTGACTGGCGCGGCGCAGGCGGGCGCTGGCAGCACTTCTTCCTACGATAATCGTCGCACCTATCATCAGGACCAGAGCGTGACCGTTCAGGTGGACAAGCTCTACGTCCGGGATGAAAAGGATGTGCGCAGCCTCGCCATTGAACTGGCGCAGTTCAACAAAACCCAGTACGCAGGGATGGGGGTGAAGTGATGGCCGACTGGTTCGCCTGGAACGGCGTGAAGTGTACCGACTACGGGATTCATGTGCTGACCCACCCGGCCATCTGCCGGCCCAAGGAGCGGGTGACGACGCAGGCGGTACCGGGGCGCAGCGGCACGCTAACCATCACGGAAGGCGACTGCGTGTACGACGAGTTCATCGCCTCCTGCGAATGCGTCGCGCCGAACCCGGCATCCATCCCTGCCTTCTCCGCCTGGCTGCATGGTCCAGGCGTCGTGATGTTCGGGAACCGGCCCACCGGCTACTACCACGCCCGGGTTTCTAACCAGATAGACTTCGAGACGGTGGTGCGCGGGCGGGCCCACCGGAAATTCACCGTCAATTTCCGCTGCCAACCGTTCCTGTACCTTCTGAACATGCCGGACATCGTGCTGACCGCGCCCGGTCCGGTCGTGAACCAGGGCACCGTGTTCGCGGAACCCGTTATCACGGTGGATGGTATCGGCGACATCGACCTGATCATCGGCGAGGTGACGCTGGGGATTACCGGGCTCGCGTCCTCGATCACCATCGACGTGCCCCAGCGGCTGGCGTACCATGACGGCATCAACCTGACCGGCTTGCTGACCGGGGACGAATGGCCGACGCTGCCGGTGGGTACCACCCCGATCTCCTGGACGGGGAACGTCTCTCGGATCACGATCACCCCCAACTGGAGGGCGCTCTGATGGGCGAAGTGTACATCTATGCGCCCGACGCCGAGGATTTCGACACCATGGGCCTCTGCGGCGCGCTATCCCCGACATCCTGCGTGCACACCGAGGCGAAGAACGACCTCTCGGAGATCCGGCTGGAACATCCCATCGACGAAAATGGGCGCTGGACGTTCCTGCAAAATGATTACATCCTGAAGTGCGATGTGCCCGTGCGCACCGTGCCGCCCATCACACCGGAGGGGACGCTCGTCACCGCCCACGAGGTCTGGACCATCCGCACCGGCACCACGAAGGCTCAGCGGAACCTCTACTATCATGCCACCGGCGACGCGGTCCGAAAGAAGAACCTGCCGGTGGGCATGCACCTCCCCATCATCTTCAAGGGCGAGAACCGATACAAAGCGGTATTTACCGGAAAGAAAAAGGTACGGCGCAAGGGCAAATGGGTGTGGAAGACCTACACCTGCTACGGCTGGATTGCGAAGTCCGCCATTCAGTACACGCTGACCGAGGACTGGCCAAATGATCCCGCCGCCATTGAAACCGTCGCACCCGCATGGATCGTGGCGGATCAGCTCTTCCGAATCTACAAAGTGGAGCTCCGCGACGACGGCGTCACCGCCTATGCCCGGCACATCTTCTACGACCTCTTGAACAACCTTACATCCTACCCCGCCGGGCGGACCTCCTGCGTGGACGCGGTGGACGGCATCCTGGGGAACTGCCTGGCGCCCACGCCCTTCTCCGGATTCACCGACATCGGAGGCGAACGAGTGACCGACGGCTGGACGCGGGTCAATCCCGTCAGCGCGCTGCTGGACCCCGAGACCGGCGTTGCGGCGCTGTGGGGCGCGGAACTCGTCCGCGACAACTGCGACTTCTTCCTGCTCCGGGACGCGGGGCTCAACCGCGGGGTTCGCATCGAATACGCGAAGAACCTGCTGGGCGTCTCCTGTGAGGTGGACGCATCCGATGTAGTCACCCGGATCGTGCCGGTCGGCAAAGACAAGAGCGGCAAGGACCTGCTGCTCGCGCCTGGAAGCTATAACGTGGACGGCATCGTGTACACAATTGGTGAGGGCCAGACCTGGATCGACAGCCCGCGGGCCAGCCTGTACCCCACACCCCATGTGCAGGCGATCACCTGCTCCGGCGAGTGCAAAGAGACCAAGACCGTCACGAAACCCATGGTCCGAGTGCGCATGATCCGGGAAGCGCTGGCCGCGCTGGCAAACGACGCCGACCTGCCCAAGGTGTCCCTGAAAGTGGAGTTCCTCTCTTTGGGCGACACCGAGGAATACGCCCAGTACCGGAGCCTCGAGGATGTGTTCCTCTATGATCGGATTCGGGTGAAACACCCGGGCATCCATCTCGATGTGCTGACCGAAGTCAACCGTGTTGAGTTCGACTGCCTGAACGAGAAGTTCCGGTCCATTGAGCTGGGCTCCGTCCGGCAGGACATGCGAAAGACCGCGGTCGCCTCATGGCAGCTGCCCTCGACCATCTCCGGCCGAAAGATCGCCATGGAGAGCATCTCGGCGGCGCAGCTGGAGCCGGAATCGGTGGAGGCGCTCGACCTCTCCGCCAACAATAGCGTCATCGGCGTCGCGGAGCAGACGGTGGGCATTACAGTTACCATTGATGCCTCTCGCGGAACCGTGTTGACCGCGGAAGTCCCGGAGACGGTTCTGACCGCCCGCGTACTGCGCGGCGCCACCGACCTGACCGCCAACTACGCTCCATCGCTCTTTTCCTGGGCGCGGTCAAGCCTTGACGGGGTCGGCGACGCCGCCTGGAATACAGCGCATCAGGGCGTGAAATCCGTTGCAGTCCTGAAAGCCGATATTTTTCGTCAGGCCACCTTCACCTGCACCGTGTCGGGGCTGAACAATACCGGCCGAATCACCGTCGTCGCGCCCAGCGATACGGTCCGGCAGGCCAACCCGCCGGAGAACCCCACAGACGGCCTGATGTGGCTGAACACCGAAACCTATGTATTGAAGATCTGGCGCGCCGGCTCCGGCGGCGACGCGGGCGAGTGGGAGATTATCGCCGACTACGCCGGCGCGGCCTCCATGATTGAGGCGCTGATGCAAGGAACCATCGAGAACGAGACGTTCCAGAACGTCATGGTGAACGCCGGCGTGCTGGGCGAACTGGCGACGCAGGCGAAGCAGGACCTGCTCGACAACCTTGCGAAGTCGATGGATTTTGGCGAAAACGGCCTGACCATCACCAGCGTAAGCGGGAAGTCCGCGGCGCGGCTCGGAACGCAGCAGCTTGAGTTCCTCGCCGGGCTTGGTGCGGACGCCATTGTGGTTGCGGTGTTCGGCCTGCTCCAGACGATCACGGCGTCGTACCTGCAGGTGGGCCAGTCAGCGCAGTCGCCGCGGCTCCGTCTGGGCGAGGTCCTTTTCGAGTACACGGCGGGAACCGGGAATCTGACCTGCAGGAGGGCGTGATGGGATGCCAACGGTAACGATCAATACCAGCACCGGTCCGCGCTGGGGCGATTCCGGTTTTTCCAGCAGCACCGAGTACCTGAAGGTCGGCAAGTCGGGGACGGCCACCTATTACGGCCGGTTCGGTTTCCCTGCGATCAACAAGTCGTGGTACATCAAGTCGGTCAAGCTGCGCATGAAGCGCGTTGACTCGTATTCCTCCAAGACGCTGAAGGTCGGCTCGCGTCCGGACGCTGATTGGGATACCAAAACGCAGACGGATTTCACGCTGTCGATCTCGGTTTCGAGCGGCGAGAACACCAAAGAGTGGGACCTGACCGCGTACAAGGCGGTCTTGCAGGGGTACGCCGGCACGTGGTACATGCACGTGCGGCATGGCTCCGGCGATAACTCGTACTGCGAATTCTCCGGCGGAACGGGCAGTTCTTCGCCGCGTCTGGTCATCGAGTACGAGGAGGCGACGCTGACCGTTCCGAATGGTGAATTCACCATCGGCGCTGCGTCCGCGATCACGGTCGGTACGGCCGGCAGCGGCTTGACGCACAAGGTGTCGTATTCCATCGGGGCGTCGAGCGGCGCGCTGAATGGCGGCGTGGCGGTGGACGCAGGTGGTACGATCAGCTGGACTCCGCCTGCAGCGCTCGCAAACGAAATCAAGGACAGTATGGTTGGCACGGTCCGGCTGACGCTCGAATCGTATCTGGACGGCGCGCTGTCCTCGACGCTTTCGTTTGACTATCCGCTCAAAGTACCGGCGTCGTATGTGCCGGTCATCAATAGCGGGAGCACGACGTTTACGCTCTCGAATCCGGCCGGCGACACGGTGGGCGTCTATGTGCAGGGGCGGAGCCGGGCGGTCTGCGCGATCAATGTGACGCTAAGCTACGGCGCGCCGATCAAGGAGTACAAGCTGACCATCGGCGGCAAAACGTACACGGCCGCGGCCGGCGAGACGGCGGTCAATCCGTTCTCGATCACGACGGACGTGCTGGCGGCGACCGGCGCGCTGACGGCGGTCATTGAGGTCACCGACACGCGCGGCCAGAAGGCGACGCTGACGCGCGCTTCGGCGGTCACGGTCAATTCGTACTTCACGCCAATGGTCACCGGGCTTTCGCTGGCGCGCGCGCTGTCCGACGGCTCGCTGTCCAATGACGGGGCCTACATCAAGTTCACGCTCTCCTGCTCCTTTGCGGCGATTGCGAACAAGAACACGAAGGCCGGCTCGATCAAGTTCAAGGCGGCGGGCGGCTCGTACTCCGCGGCGATCTCGCTGGATTCGGCGATGGCGTCAGCCGGCGCTACGGTCTACTCGTTCATGATCACCGGCGTCATCGGCAGCGGCGCCATCGGCTCCGGCAGCTATGTCGTTTCGGTGACGCTGGCGGATAGGTACGCCACGGCGCCGGAAGTGCTGGCGGAACTGCCGGGCAAGAAGATCTATTTCGACCTGCATTCCTCCGGCGAGGGCATGGCCATCGGCAAGGTCGCATCGACCGCGAGCCTGTTCGACGTGGGGCTTAAGTCGAACTACGACCAAGCGGCGCAGATGCGGAAGGGGTTTTATGTCCATTCCGCGGGCGGAACCGGGGGAAGCGCTGGGTGGATTCAGATTTGCCGGCTGACCATTACCGCTGCGTACATAAACTGCCCGATTGAGATCGGTATCTCTCAGCGGGGGTTGGGCATGCCGAGCCGGCTGTTCATCTTCTTTGCCAATTTGAATGGGACCGATCCGGCGCTTGGATCGTTCACGTACGCGGGGAAGATCAAGAGCGCCTATATCAACCGGACGGCGGCAGGCGTGTGGGACGTCTACGTTGAAAAAACGGAAACGTACGACACTGTCGGGGTTGTCGATTTTAAGTCGCCGCCGTATATGTCGGGCTTGACGGTGGCTTGGACAAATACTCAGGTTGCGTCGGTCCCTGCCGGAGCGGTCAAGGCCACCTATGCTTACGGCGACGGCGAGGGGCTGTTGGCGCTGGGCATCCAGCGCGGGATCGTTGCGACCACTCTGCCGAACAACGGAACAAGGACAGGGTCGGTTACGTTCTCTGTCCCTTATGCGGCCGGAACTACACCAAACATGCAGCTTACGTTGAGTGGCATCGTGGGGTCATACGACAGGCCTATGAAGCTGGCGGTTACGGCCCTTTCCAACACTGGATTCACATGGTCGCTCACGTACGCTTCAAGCAGCAACAACGCGTGCGATGTTCATTGGATCTCCATTGGAGACTATGCATAGCGGGCGGCTGGGACTCTGTTTCCAAGCGCCGGGGCGCGATTTTTGCCGGGCCGCCGCTTATGACGGCCCGGCGCAATGCGCTGCGCCTACAGTAAAAAGTGTGCAATTTACACGATGCACAATTGCATTGTAAGCCCAATTGATGCTGTTTTCATGCGCCTGGTGGCGCTATTTTTGTTAGGAGAGGATTCCATGAAGTATGCGGAAATCGCACAGGGCGCGCGGGACTGGGCGCTCAAGAAGGTTGGCTGCAAGTACAGCCAGGCCAAGCGCACGCAGGAGAACATCTTTGACTGCTCGTCGCTCGTCGCTCGTGCGTACAGCGCGATGGGCAAGGCGTGGAAGTATGGCGGCAAGGTCCCGCTGTCCTGTAATGAGGTCTATGATGATGACTTCGAACTGCTCTGGCCGGCGACCTACGCCGAGATCGGGAAGAAGTTCGGAGGCTCGTCCGTGATCGCCAAGGCCAACCAGCCGGGCGACCTGCAATTCCTGAACACCATGAAAACCAGCCGGGCGAACAAGATCACGCATGTCACGATGGTGGCGTCCGCGTCGAAGATCGTCCATGCGCGCGGCTCGGCGTACGGCGTTCGGCTGGACAGCCTGACGCACTATGCCGGGAAAGTCTGCGCGCTGACGCGGTACAATCCAGCGTGTGATTTGATCGTGGGACACAAGGGCTACCGCACGGCTGCGCTCCAGAAGGCGTTGAACAAGCATGGCGCCGACCTGAGCGGCGATGGCGAGTTCGGATTAAAGACGCAGGCGGCATTAAAGTCTTTCCAAAAGTCGGCGGGCCTTCCGGTGACTGGGAAGGGCGACGCTGCAACACTCGCTGCGCTGGGGCTCGTGCCTGCTGCTGAATCACCCACGGAAATGCCAGATGAGACGACGCCTGCTGAGCTGGCTGATCCACCCAAGAGCGTCCGCGTCACGGGAAACTCGGTCAACATCCGCTCGGGTCCCGGCGCCGGGTTTGACGTCGTGAAAGCAGTGAACAAGGGCTCGGTGCTGACGCTGGCGGACACGAACGGTTGGGTCCCGATTCTCTTTGGAGACGAGATCTGCTGGATCAGTACGAAATACACGGAGGAGGCATCCATATGAAGGACACTTTCTTTTCCACCCTGGCCGCGATTGGCGCGGGCGTGGCTTCGACGCTGCTGGGCGGCTGGGACAAGAGCCTGGAGATCCTGCTCATCTTCATCATCATGGACTACATCACCGGTGTCGCCGCGGCGTTCAAGACCAAGACGCTGAAGTCTTCCGTTGGCTTTGACGGGCTGATGAAGAAAGGCTCAATCTTCCTGATCGTCATCCTGGCTGCACAACTCGATCGGATCACTGGCAACGCGGCGGGTGTGTTCCGCACCTCGACGGCGTTCTTCTTTATTGCAAATGACGCGTTATCGGTTCTGGAGAACGTCGGCGAGATGGGTGTGAAGCTGCCCGCTTTTCTGACCAACGCGCTAACCAAACTCCGGGACGAGCACGAAGGTGCGGGTGACAATAGCGATAGACCTGGCAGCAGCCAGAAGCCCAGTTAGCCACCAGCAAGGCCATTCACTCGCCATTTTCCGCCGGGATTGTCTTGTGGATACGGGACAAATCCCGGCGGTTTCTTTCTCTCCCCGAAACGCCAATTATGATCCGAAATGGAGTTGATACTGTGGAGCGAACGATTTACCATGTCGCTGGTTCTCTGGATGGCAACGCTAAAACGGGAGGGAAAACCGTGACGATCGTTCACTTGAAGCTGGGCAAGATCACCAAACGCTCCGACGGGCGGTACCAGGCGGGGTACCGTGATGTTGACGGGAAGCGTAAATTCATCACCTGCAACTCGGAGCAGGAAGTGCTGAAGCGGTTCCAGGCGCTTCAACCGGCACAAGAAAGAAGTCCTGAGAAAAAGCACGGGCGCTCAAAAGCAGATGCAGGCACGAAAGCCACAGCCAAAGCGCCCGCCGCCTATACCGCACCTACGGAAGATTGTATCCCGCTGGCCGACTACATGCTGAACTGGCTGGAGAAGTTCAAAAAGGGCAAGATCAGGCCAAGCACCTACGAGCGATACCAGTTTTGCCTTCAACTTCTCTGCAAGGACGAACTCGCCCAGATGGACATCCGGGCGATTCGGCTGGAGGATGTCCAGGAGTACGTCAATCGACTGGAGGACATGAGCGCGTCCACCATCAAGAAGCAAAAGCTGCTGCTCAGCCAGGTACTGGAGCACGCGATGCTGACTGAGGTGATTCAGCGCAACCCCGTACAAGGCGTGCAGATGCCGCCCATGACCCACAACACCAAGGTGGTTCTCCCCTACGAAAAGGATGAGCAGGAGAAACTAGCGGCCGCCTTTACCGAGGAAAAAAACGGACGGCTCCGATTCCGCTACGGATGGGGAGCCGTCCTTATCTTGGAGACAGGCTTGCGCGCGGGTGAGGCGCTGGCGCTGGAATGGGGAGACATCGACGAGGAGAAGCGCACGCTGAAGGTCACGAAGAACATGATCCGGGTGGACGGGAAGAACACCGTCCAGCGCACCACCAAGACGGACTCGGGCAAGCGCACGATTCCCCTCAACGGCCGGGCTTTGGAGGCCATCCAACGCCTAAAGGCACAGGAGGTTCACGGATGCCCCTACGTGTTCGCAACCCAGACCGGCAAGTACCTGAGCTACCGGAATCTGCTCGCCACCATGGAGAAGGCCTGCGAGGCGGCAGAGGTAGAGCATCGGGGGTTGCATGCCCTTCGGCATTCCTTCGCCAGCAACCTGTACGCTAGGGGTGTGGAGGTGAAGATAATCTCCAAGCTGCTGGGCCACGCCAGCGTGGAGATCACCTACAACCGGTACATCCACTTCTTCGAGGGTGAGATTGACGATACGCTCCGGCAGGCAGTTGGGGCATAAAGCGAGATACTCATAGATGTGTTTCATTCGTGCAGTACGGATTCCGTTATTCTCTTGCCGATCTTTACATCCGGGGTGTGAAAGTGTAGATCAAGTCCTTGCAATGGAATGGCTTATAGCATGATCCCTGTTTGACAGTAATTGCGGCGGTCAGTATGGTAAAGCGGTATTAGCCGGCATAGTACTCGGACCTGGTGTTGCCACCGCAGCACCAGGTCTCGCTGCCCGCGTCGAAGTATTTCGCCCCAAAGAGCTCGCAGTTCCTGCCTCCCAACGCGGGTATGACCGGAACTTGCCCAAAGCCAGCGAAATACGATTCTCGCAAAGCTGTCGCCATTCGGTGGAGGCGGCTGGTTTCTATTGAGAACCGATGCCACGATCATCGGCCATTATCCGTTATCTCCATAATTTTCAATTGTGGATCGAGGCTCAATATGCCATTGTTATGCACAATACGGATATATATGTGTTAAATTATTCGCTTTACAACGTATTCCTACGGGTTTATACTTATGGCAACACCGGTGGGTATGGACAGGATGTCTTGCGAGGGCATCCGAAAAGGAGAAGTGCTTATGTCCTATTGGTTCGGGATTGATGTGGGCGGCACGTTTACTGATTTTTCATTCTTTGAGACGGATACCCAGCGGCTCAATCACTACAAGCTCAGCTCAACGCCAGACGATCCCTCCCGGGCAATCATAGAAGGCATTCAGGAAATCATGAAGCTTCACGATATTGATCCGGGAAGGATCTCCTACCTCGCGCATGGGACAACCGTTGCCACCAACGCGCTGATTCAAAAAAAGGGCGGCAAGACCGCATTGATCACCACGAAAGGGTTCAAGGATCTGCTCGAGATCAGCCGCCAGACCCGCCCCAGCCTATACGACTCCACGCAGGAGAAGCCCTCCCCGATCGTCCGCGGCAAGTACCTCTGCGAAGTGGACGAGCGCATTCTGTACGACGGAGAAGTCCGCCGCGAACTGGATGTCGAAAATGTGGAAGCGGTCGTCGATTTTCTGAAGGCGGAGGGCGTAGACGGCATCGCGGTGTGTACGCTGTTTTCCTACGTCAATCCTGAGCATGAACGCAGAATCGAGCAAGTTATCCACGAGCGGTTCCCCGGCGCCTTCGTCTCCGTTTCCCATCGTATAACGCCGGAGTTTCGCGAAGTGCCCCGCATGAGCACCACCGTTGTCAACGCGTTCCTCGGTCCGGTCATGAAAACGTACGTAAACAATTTCCAACGCGCCGTTCGCAGCCTTGACATCGCGACGCAACCCTATATCACCCAATCCAACGGCAGCATCATTTCCATTTCGGAAACGGTCGAGGCGCCTGTCCGCACAGCGCTGTCGGGGCCGAGTTCCGGGGTGGTTGCCGCACAATACGTCGCCAGGCTCTGTGGCGTCGAGCAGATCATCACTTTCGACATGGGCGGCACCAGCGCCGACATCTGCCTGCTGTCAAAGGATGCGCCGAGCTTCGCGTCCGAAAAGGAGATCGAGGGCTACACGGTCCGTATTCCGATGATCGACATCAAGACGATCGGCGCGGGCGGCGGGAGCATCGCCCATATCGATGACGGCGGGGCGTTAAAAGTTGGTCCCGAAAGCGCCGGCGCCGTACCCGGCCCGGCCGCATACATGCGCGGCGGAACGAAACCCACTTTGACCGACGCCAATATCCTGCTGGGCCGGCTCAATCCTGAAAAGCTGCTGAGCGGCCGGATGAGCATCGACGCCTCCCTTGCGAAGCTCGCAATCGAGCGCGAAATCTGTGCAAAGACAGGTCTTGACGTTCTTGAAGCCGCGAAGGGCATCGTCAGTGTGATAAACGCCAACATGGTGCGCATTGCACGGGTCGTATCCGTCGAGCGCGGCTTTGACATCCGCGAATTCGCATTGGTGGCTTTCGGTGGCGCCGGCCCGCTGCATGCCTGCGATATCGCCGAGGAGTTGGGCGTGCGTCGTATCATCATCCCTTCGTCGCCAGGTACGTTTTGTTCGCTCGGACTGCTCGTTGCCGACGTGAAATACGACTATGTCAAAACCAACATCGTAAAGGCCTCGCCGGAAAACCTCGACGCGATCAACCGGGTCTTTGAGGAACTGGAGCGGGAAGGCGAAGCGTTTCTCGCGAACGAGCGCGTCCCCGCGCAAAGCCGCCGCTATATTCGCCGGATCGACGCGCGCTATCGGATGCAGAATTACGAGCTCACCGTCCCGGCGTCCGATGAAAAGCTGGATGAGGCGTCGCTTGCAGATATCTGCCGGACATTCCATGAGGAGCACGAAAAGAACTACGGGCACTGCGACAGGACACAGGAGATTGAGTTGGTCAACTTTAGACTGTCCGCCATCGGCCTTCGCGATAAACCCGCGCTTACGCGTTCGAACCGAGCGGCACATCGCCTTGCGCCCAAGGCACGGCGCGAAGTCTATTTCACGCGCGAGGGCTTTCAGGACTGCCCGATTTACGACAAGGATTCACTGCCTCTGCGCGCTGTGTTCCGCGGGCCCGCGGTCGTCGAACAAATGGATACCACCGTGGTCATCGCGCCGTGCTGGCGCTGCGAAATCGACGAATGGGGCAACATCGTCATGCATTCCGAGGATAGCGAGGGAAACGCCATATGATAAAAAGAAAAGCGATCGATTCGATTACCGTGGAGATCGTCGGAAATCTGCTGCTTTCCATCGCGGAAGAGATGGGTGTGGCGCTCATCAAGAGCTCCTATTCCAGCAACATCAAGGAGCGTAAGGATTGCTCTACCGCCGTGTTTGACGCGTCGGGCAATCTCGTCGCGCAGGCGGAGCACATTCCGATGCATCTGGGTTCCATGTCCGACAGCATCCTTTCGATCATCGACAAATTCGGCGTCGGAAATATCCGCGAGGGCGATATGTTCATTGCCAACGATTCCTACAACGGCGGCGGGTCCCATCTCCCGGACATTGTGTTTGCCGCGCCGGTTTTCGCGGATGGGAAACTGATCATGTGGGTGGCCAATATCGCCCATCATTCCGATATCGGCGGCATCGTACCGGGCAGCACCTCCGGAGAAGTGACCACGATCTTCCAGGAGGGATTGCGGCTGCCGCCCATCTACGCCTGTCGGGATGGGCGGATCATTCCGGACATCTTTGACATTATCGTCGGGAATTGCCGCACGCCCGCGCAGCGCACAGGCGACCTCAATGCGCAGGTTGCCGCGAACATCACCGGCATCAAGCGCGTCAAAGAGGCCTACGCAAAGTACGCGGACGTGCTGCTCGACGCCTCGAGCGATCTTCAGGATTACGCGGAAAACGCATTGCGGGCCGGTATTGCCAGAATTCCGGAGGGTACCTATCATTTTACGGAGTATGTGGACGACCCGCCCCAGCCGCCGGCGGACGGTGAAATCACGATCGACGTCGAGATTACGGTCGAAAAAGGGCATATGACGCTTGATTTCAGCCGGTCTAGCCGCCAGGTGGAAAAGAACATCAACATCACCTATGGCGCACTCATGACGACGGTGTTCTATGCGCTCAAAGCATTGATTGGGCCGAAAATCCCTTCCAACGCAGGTATTTTCCGGGTCTTTGATGTAATCGCAACACCCGGGACCATCGTAAGCTCCCTATCGCCCGCGCCGCTGGGCGAGCGCATGAGTGCCTGTCAGCGCGTCGTCGAAGCGATCTTCGGGGCGCTATACCCTGCGATGCCGGGGAGAGTGCCGGCTTGCAGCCACGACGGCGGTACATCCGTCAACCTGTCGGGCATAAACCCTCGCACAAACGATCTGTTTATTTATCCGGAGGGTATTGCGGGCGGCGAAGGCGCTTTCTCGTATCGCGACGGTATGAGCGGCATTCAGGTGCACATGACGAACACCTCCAACCAGCCCATCGAAGCGCTCGAGGCCGAAAATCCGATCCTCATCGAAAGCTATTCCCTGATCCGGGATTCCGGCGGGGCCGGAAAACATCGAGGCGGTCTTGGGATTGAGCGCGTGTTTGGTTTCCTGGCGGACGGCGTCACCTTCACCGGCCACGGCGGCCGGATGCGTATGGGCGCCTGGGGACAGGCAAACGGTCTTCCCGGGGCGGTTGGCGGATTCTTCCTGCTGTCCGAAGGCCGGGCGCCCGAGCGGCTTCCATCGATGTGTGATCAGGTCGTCGTTGGCCGAGATGACAGGATATGCGTGCGTACGCCGGGTGGCGGCGGATTCGGAAATCCGCTGGAGCGCGCCAAAGCGCTCGTCGCGCGCGACTTGGATGATGGCAAGGTATCCTCTGACCAGGCTCGCGCGCTCTACGGATACTCCTTGTAACCCCAAACGCTGAACCGAAGGAGGCTGAGAAATGAGCTATGCCGGAAACATACTTGACGTACGGGATCTATCCGTCGGGTTTTTTCTCAAAAACCAGGTGCTCACGGCGGTCGACAGAATCAGCCTGAAGGTCGGTCGGCGCGAAATCCTGGGCATAGTCGGCGAAAGCGGCAGCGGGAAATCCCAGGCGATGCTTGCGGTCATGCGACTTACGCAACCGCCTGGGAGAATCTGCTCCGGGAGCGTGACTTTCCAGGGTGAGGATCTCTTGCAAAAAAGCGATGCGGCCATGCGCGCCATCCGGGGCAAGAAGATCTCCATGATCTTTCAGGATCCCATGGCGGCATTGGATCCGATCTATACCTGCGGCTTTCAGATCACGGAGACCATCCTGAGGCACGAGCGCTGCAGAAAGAAGGAAGCGGCCGAACGCGGCATGGAGATGCTTCGGTCGGTCGGCCTTCCTGATCCCAAAAAGATCATGCGCTCCTATCCGTTTGAATTGTCGGGCGGCATGTGCCAGCGCGTGATGATCGCCATGTCGCTGGTCTGCTCGCCGGAGCTTTTGATCGCAGACGAACCGACCACCGCGCTGGATGTGACCGTGCAGGCTCAGATCCTTGAGCTGCTGCTGAAAATCCGCGAGGAGCGGAACATGAGCATTGTGCTGATCACGCATGACCTCGGCGTCGTATCGGAGATCACCGACCGCGTGGTCATCCTGTACGCCGGAAAGCTGATGGAGCAAGCGCCGACCGCCGAGCTGATGCGTTCACCCGCGCATCCCTACACGCGCGGGCTTTTGCGCTCGGTGGTGCAAAGCGGCATGGACAAGGACAGGCCGCTTCCGACAATCCGCGGAACGGTGCCCGAGTTTAAGGACATGCCCGAAGGCTGCCGTTTCGCGACGCGCTGTCCGGACGCGCAGCCGCCGTGTCACAGGGCGTCGCCCGCCCGTGCGGATATAGCCGGCGGCCACATCGTCTATTGCCACCGCTTCGAAGATCGGGGTGAAGACAATGCGTGAAGCGATCCTCGAGCTCAACGACGTCAGGAAGTACTTTCCCGTCAAGCAGGGCGGCCCGCTCGGGCGGCAGGCTTGGTTGCGCGCCGTCGACGGCGTGTCCCTCGCCGTCCCCTGCGGCGCGTCATTCGGGCTTGTCGGCGAGTCCGGATGCGGGAAGAGCACGCTCTCGCGCTGCATCATGCGCCTTGAGCATGTGACTGACGGAAGCATCCGCATACAGGGTAACGACATCCACAAGGCGCAGGGACGGGAACTCAAGGCATTGCGCCGCGAAGTACAGATGGTCTTCCAAAACCCATTCGAATCCCTCAACCCCCGGATGCGTGTCCGCGCGCTGATCGCGGAACCGATGACGATTCACGGCTTTGGCGACACGGCATCCCGCGAGCGGCGGGTCGCGGAGCTTCTCGAGCGCGTCGGCCTCAACGCCTCCGCGGGCGCGCGTTTCCCGCACGAATTCTCAGGCGGGCAGCGCCAGCGCATCGGCATCGCGCGCGCGCTGGCGCTCAACCCGAAGCTGGTCATCTGCGACGAACCGGTGTCGGCGCTGGATGTCTCCATCCAGGCGCAGATCCTGAATCTGCTGAAGGAACTCCAGCAGGATCTCAACCTTACTTACCTGTTTATTTCGCACAACCTGTCGGTCGTCCGGTATATGAGCCATTTTATCGCGGTCATGTACATGGGGCGTATCATGGAAGTCGCCGAGGCGGAGGAACTCTACAATCATCCGGCGCATCCGTACACACAAGCGCTGCTCTCGTCGATTCCGGAGCTGGGCGGCGATCGCAAAAAGCGCATCGTGCTTTCCGGCGATCCGCCAAGCCCTATATCGGTCACGCCCGGCTGCCTGTTCGCAAGCCGGTGCCCCTACGCCGAAGCCGTTTGCCGGCGCGAGCGTCCTGAACTCGGGGCGCTGTCGCCCGCGCATCGGGCTGCCTGCCATTTTTGCGGCTCGCCCGCCGAAAGGAGGCCGGAATCATGATTCTGTACATCCTCAAGCGGCTTGCCACGGCCATCCTTCAGATCTTTGTGGTCGCGACCATTGTGTTCCTGATCCTCCAGATCATGCCGGGCGATCCGGCCGTGCTGATGTTGGAGGCCAACGGCACGCAGCCGGATGAGGCGGCCGTCATGGCGCTTCGGGAAAACCTGGGCCTCAATCGGCCGGTGACCGCGCAGTACGCAGAGTGGGTCGCGCGCTTGTTTTCGCTGGATTTCGGTGAGTCCTACTACTATAAACAGCCCGTCTCCAGGCTGATCGCGCAACGGTTTGTGAACACGCTTGAGTTGGCGGTCGTGGCGGTCGTGGTCGCGTCGCTCCTGGGCATCCTCGTGGGCGTCGCCTGTTCGCGCGCCCGGGGCACGCTGATCGACAGACTGTTTTCAGGCATTACGGTCTTGGGGGTTTCGATTCCAAGCTATGTGATGGGCGCGCTGCTGATTATCCTGTTTTCGCTCAACCTTGGGTGGCTCCCGTCGAGCGGCTTTACGTCGTTTGCCCGGAGCCCGATCAAGCATCTGCAGGGCGCGATCCTTCCCTCGCTTACGCTTGCGCTCGGCTTTGCCGCGACGGTTGCGCGCATCACCCGTTCGTCGATGCTCGAGGAGATCAACCGCGAGTACGTACAGACGCTGCGCGCGAAGGGTCTCGGGGAGGGCCGCGTCATCTATCAGCATGGGCTTCGAAACTCGCTGATTCCGACCGTAACGGTCATCGGGCTTCAATTGGGCAGCCTGATCGGCGGCATGGTGGTCATAGAGAACATATTCAGCTGGCCGGGGCTCAGCACGCTTTTGATCACCGCCGTCAATCACCGCGATTACCGGATGCTGCAAGGCTGCGTGGTCGTCATCGCCGCGACGTACATCCTGATCAATCTCTTGGTCGATCTCATCTACCGCGTGATCGATCCAAGGGTACGGCGGTAAGGAGGGTGCGGATGATGAGAAAACTTTTTTACAGTCCATCTTTTGCGATCAGCCTCGCCGGGCTTGTGGTCATTGTTCTGCTTGCGGTTTTCGCGGAGCAAATCGCGCCCTACGACCCGCTCGTCATAGATTCCACCCAAGTCATGCAATCGGCGTCGTCCGGCCACCCGCTGGGTACGGACAACTTTGGCCGGGACATTCTGAGCCGCATGCTCTACGGGCTCAGGCCTACGCTGACGATTGCGCTTTTCGCGACGCTGATCGCGATGGTTGTCGGCACGATGGCCGGTATGGTCGCGGGGTTTTCCGGGAAGATTGGCGAGCAGCTTCTGATGCGCACGTCCGATATCGTTCAATGCTTTCCCTCCATGCTGCTGGCCATTATGATCGTGTGCTTCTTCAGTTCCGGCATCCCCACGCTGATCGTCACCATCGCAATCGTCTACATGCCGACCTTCGCGCGGCTTGCCTATGCATCCACGCTGAAGGTCAGGAAGCTTGAATACATTGACGCGCAGATTTCTGCCGGCGCGGGGCTTTTCAGGATCCTGTTTACGGGCGTGCTGCCCAATATCTCCTCGAGCATTCTGGTGCAGATGAGCTTAACCTTCGGAAACGCCATTTTGCTCGAATCGGGCCTGAGTTATCTGGGCCTTGGCATCATCCCGCCGACGCCGTCGCTGGGCAAGATGATCGGAGACGCACAGAGCTTTCTCTACTCCAACGCCTCCTATCTCCTGTATCCGGCCGCGCTGCTCGTCGTGCTGATCCTTTTGATCAACGTCATGGGCGACAGCCTCCGCGACATCCTCGATCCAAGGCTGAACCGGGACTGAGCGTTGTAATCCCGCCACGCGCGGGTTGCAAGCATAAGAATAGGGAGGGATAAACCATGAAGAGCCGGAACTTTCTCGCCATCTTGCTGGTTTTCACGCTGGCCTTCTCCTGTTTTGCGGTTGGCAGAGCAGAGGAAGCCGAACACCCCGGCGGAACGGTCACCTTTGGCCTGTCCGCGGAACCCACGCACCTCGAACCCGCTGTTGACAATGGCACGGCCGCCCGCGCCGTCGTCTGGACCATGTACGAAGGACTTTTCGCTTATGATTGGGAAGGCCGGGTTACGAACGTCCTCTGCGACAGCTACACCGTGAGCGACGACGGCCTCGCGTACACCTTCAAGCTGATCGACGCGCAATTTCACAACGGCGATCCCGTAACCGCCGAGGACGTGAAGTACTCCTTCGAACGGGTTATGGATCCCGACATGGGCGCGTTTGAGTACAAGAACATGCAAGTCATCGACCAGATGAACGTCATCGACGACAAGACGCTGGAAATCAGGCTCAAGAACCCGCTGGCGCCATTCGTGAACTACCTCGCCAACAAGTTCATGGTCATCGTGTCCAAGGGTTGGTGCGAAGCCCACAACGGGGACATCTCGATGGATCCGATGGGCTGCGGCCCGTTCCAGTTCGGCGAATGGCTGTCCGGCCAGGAGATCGTTGTCGAGCGTTTCGAAGGCTACCACGATCCCAAGTATCCGATGGCCGACGAGATCAATTTTAAGTTCTATCCCGATGGCCAGGCCCGGGTCAACGCGCTTCAGACCGGCGTCGTGGACATCATCGAATACGTCGACTACTCGGCATTCGCCCAGTTGGAGGCCAACCCCAATGTCGTGTGCGACATCCGTGAAGGGCCGTTCATGTACCTCAACTTCAACCTCGAGTGTGAAGCGCTGAGCAACCCGACCGTGCGCCAGGCGATTTCCTACGCGCTCAGGCGGGAGGATGTGCGCGACACCGCGTTCAGCGGCGGCGGCACGATCATGTTCGGCACGCCCTTCGTCGCCGGCCAGATCGGCTACAAGGAGGAGTACGCCAGTTATTTCGAATACAACCCCGAGAAGGCGAAGGCGATGCTCGCCGAGGCCGGCTATCCCGACGGCATCGAGTTCAAGCTGCTGACCTCCTCGACCTACGCTTTCTTTGAACAGTCGGCCATCGCGGTCCAGGCGAGCCTGAAGGAATGCGGCATCAACGTGACGCTCGAGGCGCCCGACTGGTCCACCTACAATGCCAGGCTCCGCTCCGGCGATTACGACTGCCTGATCAACGGCTACCTCGCCAACGTCGCCGACCCCGACTGGATCTCCGCGCTGTACGCCGACGGCGCGAACTACAACACCGGCCACTTCTTCAATGAGCGCTTTGAGCAACTGCTCGTCGAAGGCCGGAAGACCAACGACCGCGAGGCGCGCCAGGCGATCTATGAGGAGTGCCAGAGAATCCTGATCGAGGAGTCCCCGCACTGCTACATCCTCTGGCGCCCGCAGGCGTTCGCCTACAAGACCGCGGTTCAGAACTTCCGCAACATGCCCAACGGATCGACTTATAATTCATGCTACCTGCTCCGCCAGGCTTACGTGAAGCAGTAGGTTATTCGCTTTCGGACGCGGCCAGGGGGGGAGGGGGCGACGCCTTCTCCCCCTTTGTTTTGGCGCTCTCCCAGAGCGTTGACGTTATTTGCCGGGCCGTGGTACAATGTGCGCAGCGATGTGTGTGGGGGAATCCGTTTTGAATTTCTGCGATATTCAGGCGTTTATGGCGATTGTGGAGACCCGGAGCTTTCTGAAGGCCTCGGAACTCCTGTTCTTCTCACAGTCGACGATCAGCCGGCGCCTGAAAAACCTCGAGGCGTACCTCGGCTACGAGTTGATCAGCCGTGGCAAAGGTCAGCGATCCATCGAGCTCACAGCCCGTGGCGCGCAGTTCGTGTTGATTGCGGAAAAATGGCTGTCCGTTTGGCATGAAACGCAGCAATTCATCAATTCAAACGCCAGCATGCAACTGGCGATCGGCTGTACAGAATGGTTCAATTCCTATCTTTTCCTTCCGTTCTACCGGAATATTATGCGGAATGAGAAGGACCTCTCGATCACGGTAAAGTCCGGCCCTTCCTATTCTACATACGAATTGATGAATAACGCGGAGGTCGACGTGGGGTTTGTCTGCAATCCTCAGGCATTCAAGGGCATCGAGACGACGCCCATTCTTCGGGATCCCCTTCGGCTGGTCTGCGAGCGAAGCTCCGAATGGGTGAGCGACAAGCCCATATCACCCGCGGTGCTCGATCCCGCTTACGAGGTCGAATGGAATCACCTGTCCGACTATCGCATGTGGCACAATCACTGGTGGAATCCGGATATACAGCCGCGTATCACCTGTGATTTCTCGGTATCGCTTTGCTTTAGCTTTATCAGGAACCCAAATTTCTGGTTGATGGCGCCAGCGTCCGTGGCGGAACGCTTTGTCTCAAACGATTCCGATCTCGTCATCCAATCGCTGACCGATCCCGCCCCGGACTTTATCTGCCACTTGATCGTACCTCGTCTAATTCGATCCTCGCGTCAATTCGCCGTTTCAATATTTAATAATTACCTTGTGGAATTCGTTGATAAGCTTGTAGAGGAAAAGCCTTATCACAAGTATTGACATTACATAGGACTGAAGGTAGCCTAGCGGGATGCCCCTGCGTATTCGCCACCCAGACCGGCAAGCACCTGAGCTACCGGAATCTTCTGGCCATGATGGAGAAGGCCTGGCGAGGCAACAGGGGGCGAGCACCGAGGCCTGCACGCATTGAGGCATTCCTTTGCCTCCAACTTGTTTGCTCGGAGCGTTTCTGTTAAGGCAATCTCGAGATTGTTGGGCCATTGCAGCACGCAGGTTACGCTCGACAGGTACATCAGCCTATTCGAGGGCGACCTAGACGACACCCTCCGGCAGGCGGTCGGGGCGTGAACGAAGTGTGTGAAGGCGAGCCACCTTTTGAAATGAAGAGAGTTGCTCGATAAGAAATCCCGCATCCGTTTCCTAATCGAGAGACTGCTGGCAAGATCGACGAAGCCTCCCGTCAAAAAGGCATCTTCACATCACAACGTGCTGGAACTGGCACTTTGGCGGTATTCTTGCGGGGTCTGGCCGGTAATGCGCTTGAACAGCTGTGAGAAGTATTGGGGATTATTGCCCATGCCCACTGATTCCGCTACCTCAAACACGCGCGCGTCCGCGTTCGCCAGCAGTAACTGTTTGGCGTGCTCGATCCTCAGGTTCATCACATAGTGGGAGAACTTGGTATCCGTCCTTTTGCGGAACAGCCGCCCCAAGTAGTCCTCGTTCATGAACATGACGTCCCTCGCCAGCAGCGTCAGCGAAAAGTCCTCGCGGCCCAGCATCTGCTCAGTCAGTTCGATCATGCGCTCCACGATCGCGCCGTAGCACTCGCTGGCCGCCTGATAGTGGCGCTCGGCGGCGGATTCAGCCAGTTGGTGGATGTCTGCCACCATTTGCTCCAGCGTGGACGCGCCGCCCTGCGCCCACTTCACGACCGCCTCGCCCAGCCGACCAGGATCCTCCTGCCGCAGAATGTCGATCAGCAGTTCCAGGCAGTATCCGCGCGCGGCAGCAGCATCCAATCGCCCATCGCTGAGTCGGACTCGAAACTGGTCCAGCAACGTACTCAGCGTGGCGGTATCCCCGCTGCTGACCGCGCTGAGCACGCGCGACATGTCGAACGCGATGCGTCCGTTCAGCGGCACGCCACTGGGAAGCAGATCGGGCGTGATGATGACTCCGTCGCCCAAGTAGAACCGGTGATCCATGCAGCGACTGGCGATGTCATACAGCGTGGACAACTCGTCATAGCCGCCAACGCCGCTGAGCGCCACGGTGATGCGTTCGCAGCGGAACGAGTACCAGCGCTGCTGTACAGCGTGCAGCTCAGAGATCAGCTCGTCCTGCTGCTGTGCCTCACAGCCCAGCACCAGCAACGCCCGGCCGGAGATCCGCGTCAGCAGTTCCAGCGGGCAGGTCATATGATCCTGCAGCAGCGCCTTCAGCGCAGCCACGCGCGCCACGTCGAGCGAACTCTCCGCCTCTACCAGCGCAACGCGGCACAGCCCCTCGCCGAGCCGCATCAAGCGGCGGTCGTCGACCTCGATTTCGCGGAAGTCCAGCTGGCGTAGGCACAGGTCGCGCAGGTAGCTCATGCGCGCCTGGGGCAGCAGCCGCTTGAGTTCCTGTTCGTTGCATGTCTGCACCGCGCGCTCGTCCGACAGGCGGCGGATGTTCTCGCTCACCTGGGACAGCACGCGCGTCATCTCCTCCACGCTGCAAGGCTTGAGCAAATAGTGTCTGACCCCCATGCGCATCGCCTGCGACGCGTATTCAAACTCATCGTAGCCCGACAGGATGACGAACTCGGCGTGCGGACGCAGATCCGATGCGGCCTCGATCAGCTCCAGCCCGTTCACGCGCGGCATGCACACATCAGTGATGATCAGGTCCGCCTCGTGCGCGCTCAGGTACTCGATGGCGTCGCGACCGTTCTCCGCCGAAAACACCAGCTCCATGCCCAGCGCCGCCCAGTCGATGTTGTTCGCGATGCCCTCGCGCATGATGCGCTCATCATCTGCCAGCAGCACCTGAATCATGTTTCGCCCTCCAAGCGTTCCAGAATGATGTGCACCCGCGTGCCCTCGCCCCTGCGGCTGCCGATCTCCAGCGAGAACCCGCCACCGTACAGGATCTGAAGGCGCTCAATGATGTTCTTGAGTCCCAGCCCGCCCTCTTTCGGGACCACCTCACCGCGCTGCAGCTTCTGCGCCAGCGCCTCATCCATGCCCGCGCCGCCGTCCTCCACGGTGATGTGCAGCCGCCCGGATCGCTCTTCGATGCTGACCACGATGCGTCCCACGCCACCCGCGCTGTCGATGCCGTGCCGGATGGCGTTCTCCACCAGCGGCTGCAGCATCAGTCCCGGCACCTTCCAGCCCGCCAATGCAAAGCTATCATCGACGCGCATCTCCACATCCAGCCGCTCCTGATAGCGGATCTTCTGAATCGTCACATACTGGCCGAGCACCTGAAGCTCATCCGGTAGCGGTACGGCACGCCCGTCGGCGCGAATCGTAGCACGCAGTAGCGCGCCCAACGAGTGCACCATTTGCGCGATCTGTGTCTCGCCAGCGCCCTGAGCCAGCCAATATACCGAATCCAGCGTGTTGTACAGAAAGTGAGGGTTGATCTGCGCCTGCAGCGCGCGGTACTGCGCGTCCTTCGTGATGGCTTGCTGCTTCAGGTCCTTGATCACTAGGCTGTCGATGGCGCGGATCATCACCTCGAAGCTCCGCTGCAGGTTGCCCACCTCGCCGCCGCCCGCGCGCGCCATGGCGTCGGAGTCCACAGTAAAGTCGCCGCCCTGAACGCGCTGCATGCGCCGCGCGAGCGCCTCCAGCGGCCTGGTCAGCGTGCCCGCGAACCAGCGCCCAAGCGCCAGCGCCAGCAGCGCCAGCGCCACAAACATGCCTGCGTACATTGCGTTCATCTGGTCAAACTCGCGGTACACTGAGTCCCTGGGCACCGCCATTTTGTAGCGCCAGCCGGTGTACTGCGAGCGGCGCACGGTATACAGCCATCGTTGCCCGTCGATCACCTGCTCGCCGCGCGCACCGTTGCCGCCAATGGTAGCATCCTGCGCGGCGATGGCGTTGTCGGATGAAAAAAGCAGCTCGTCCCCCTGAAATACCAGCAGCCGGATGTCCTCGCGCGCGAAGCGCTCCACGCCGGTCTTGAGTAGGAGGCTGTCCATGTCGATGAAGAACACCAGTGTGGCCAGGTTTGTCAGCTCTAGGTCCTTGATCTTACGGATCTGGCGTGCGAACACCGCATAGCGCTCACCATTCACGGGCGCGAACCACACTGAACTGCCTCTTCCCGCGCGCGCCACGTCAGCAATCTGGCGGATGCGCGCGGCGGAGATATTGTTGTCCAAGTACAGCCCGCTGCGCGACAGTTGGTAGAACCCGTCGATCAGCCCCGCGCTCTTGATGAAGTCATACTCCAGCGCGCTGTCCATGATAGTCTGGGTGAGCTTGTTGACGCGGGACAGTCTGACCAGCGGGTTCTGCAACTCGCGCATGGCGCACAGCTCATCCTGCAGCTTCTGGTTGCCGAACACCCTCAGTGAGAGCTGCTCCAGCTCGCGCAGATCGCGGTCCACCTGCAGCGAGACCATATCCAGCGTGCGCGAGAAATCAGCGTCGATGCGGTCGGCGTACACGCGCATCGCATGGCGCGTCATCGTGTACGCAACCAGCAGCACCAGCAGCAGCACACCCAGGAGCGCCAGAAAGATGCGGTCGCGGATCTTCATGCTGCGCACGCGCTCGTGCGCTAGCGGTACCGCCTCCCGGAATCGTTCGACCATTGGCGCCACCTTCCCTCTGGCCTTCCATTATAGGCGCATCCCGCCACAATCGCAATTCCAAAACATATCGACGGCGGATGGCTATGCTGCCATCCGCCTGATCCTCCCACATTATTGAAGCGCCCACAGCTTCTCACCCACAATGGGGTTTTCGCCCATCGTGCTGCTGAGCACAGCGCGCATCTCGCCTTTACCAGCGCCGACCACGAGCACCGTGGACGGCCGCTCGGCGAAGCTGTGCGCGTCGAATCGCGGCTCGAAACCGCTTGCCTTTGGCGGGCGTACCCAGAACGCGGCCACGGCGCGCCGATTGGGTTCGACATCGCCCAATTCGGTCTCTGCGCGCGTTTCCATCAGCCTCTCGGGCAGCACCCACAGCCGCGCGGGCTTTGCCACTACCTGCCATCCCTCGGGCAGTGCGAGCGACACCTTTGCGTCCGCGATGGGTTCTCCCGAGGCCACGACCAGCCGCACCAGCGACCACATCTCGCCGTCCCACATGCGCTGGCGCACCAGCTTTTTGTCGAAGCTGTCGAACAGGATGCCATGCTCACACGCGAACGAGCCTAGCTCACGCGCCACGATGTCCGCCTCGCCGTCGATGCCGTCATATTCCACAACGGGCAGCGGCGCGCTGAGCGACAGCGAACCGCCCGGCGCGAGTACGGCGGGAGCGGCACCCATCAACTCCACCGTCCATTCGAACCCGCCCAGGTTACGAAGTTCCAGGTGTATCTCGCCGCCCGCCTGCTCCCACTTCAGGTCAAACCGGTGTCCACCAAGGTTCATACCGCGCCACACCACCACTTCAGGCAGTCCGGCGGGCGCGACGCTCAGCCGGCGCGCGGGCACATCCAGCGATACGCCCACCCACTGCCACACAAACTGTTGCGCCCAGGAGCCCTGTCCCTGGCTGCATCGCGTGATGCCGCGACACGCGTCGCTGCCCAACGGCCACCAATATACGCTGCCGGTCTCGTCGCAATCCTGCGCGAACAGCGCCTCCAGCGCCTCGCGCATCTCGCGCCGCGTGTGGCTGCCGCCCACACGGGAGATAAACGCAGTGCCGTCCAACGGGCCACCGTCGTGGAACCACCGGTCCGCCGAAAACTCGGCGTCGAAGTTGGGGCACCACAGCGAGCGAGCAAACCGATGGTAGTTGATCCATTCGGATTGATTCCAGCCATACGCGCCATACACCGGGGCCATGCAGCTGGCCGAATCCTCACCGTCGTAGTACAGCGTGCCATCGGGCAGGTAGAACCCGTCCTCGTCGCCGCCGCCCAGATTCGTGCCGCCACTGAACTGCGTGCCGAATGGACCTTCAGCGCTCATCTTGTCGAACAGCGCCGTGCGCACGTCGGCGGCCAGCGACAGCAGCGCCCCGGCACGCTCCTTTTGCCCCAGCGCCTCCAGCAGCCCGGCGTACAGGCTCAGCGCACCCTGCACCTTCACATTCGTGCCGTGATCGTACTTTCGGAACACATGCGCGTCACTGGAATAGTGGGACGAGAACAGCACGCAGTCCGCCGCCTGGAACGACAGTAGCTCCTCCAACACCGAATCCAGCGCGCGCACCAGCGCCGGCCGCCGCACAAACGCCTCCGCGTCTCCAGTCGCACGGTAGTACGCGCCTGCTAGCAGCAGCGGCGCGATCAGGATGGGCGTAGAGTGATCCGGATAGCGCGGCGCGGGGCAGCGGCTACGCTCTGCGAAGAACTCCAGCACCTTAAAGCACAGCTCCGGGCACACAGGCAGCACGCTCAGCGCCGTGGGTTCGATGTCGATACCCCAGATCGTGCCGCAGTTGTGCGCGGGTGCACCCTGCCAGTGGCTGATCAAATCGCCCTTGCCATTCAACTGCAGGCAGTTGAAATTGTCGATCACGCAGCGCACATACAAGTCGCACGCCTTTTGCATCAGTGGGTCCGCGCCCAGGCTCAGCTCGCCCAACAGCGAGGCCCAAAAATCCACTGTATCCAGCAGCCATTCGCCGCTGCCGCGCATGCTCAGCTCGTAGATTGCGGGCATCAGCTCGTGGTACTCCTTCGCCAGCGCCACCTGTGCCTCCACCAGCGCCTCCTCCCCGGACTCCAGCGCCAGCGGACGCACGCAGTCGGGCTGCCCCTCGGTCCCCGTCCATTGCCCGTGGCGCATGTGGATGCCCGCGCAGCCCTCCGGCTTGACGAAGATCATCGTCTCCTGTCGGATGTACCGCTGGGGCTCGCCCGGGTGGGGCGGCAGCGGCTTGTCCTCAAAACGGTAGGTGTCGATCATTATAGGATCGCACCGCAGGTGCACGCGCAGTACGCGCCGCTCGCTCGAAGTGTTTTTGACATGCATCGTGAACAGCGCGCCCGTGGGGCCCGGCAGAGGCGCGGAGGCCATCATCGCCTTGCCCTCGCGCGCCACCGGTGCGCAGCTGCTCACGCGAATCTCCAGACCGTGGTGTCCGGCAAACGACACCGGTAGTGCGTCCGATATGTAGCCGGTATGGTTTGACCAACCGCGCTCGATGGCGGACACGCGCTCGCCATCCTCCAGTTCCAACTCGTAGCGCAAGTTGCCCAGAAACAGCACTTGGTCGCACTGATAGTAGGTGCCCGGGTAGTAGTCAATGGCCACGGTTCGCTCGCTGTGCATCACGGGCACGGGATACACCACCGTGGGCAGCGAAAGGAACCGCATCTGGCCCCCTGGCGTGTGACCCAGCAGCACGCGCGCGTTGGACTGGGTGTACATCAGCTCCTCCGACAGCCGGCAGTTGCCCGGCTCGGTGGCGTCTGCGGCCGTCGCGCGGAAAAATGGCGAGATCCTGCCCGATGTTGCCTTCAGGTAGCACTGCATGCAGTTGTCTCCTTATCCTTTGATCCCCGAAAATGTGATGCCCTCGATGAAGAACCTCTGCGCAAAGAAGAACAGCAGGATCATCGGCAGGATGACCACGGAAGACGCGGCCATCAGGTAGTGCCACTGGTTCACGTAACGGTCCAGGAACGACTGCAGCCCCAACGCCAGCGTGTAGTTGGTCTTGCTCTTGAGGTAGATCAGCGGCCCGAAGAAGTCGTTCCAGGTCCACATGAACGTGAACACACCCACCGTGGCCATCACGGGCTTACTGAGCGGCATCACGATCTGCGCGTAGATCCGCAGGTAGCCCGCACCGTCGATCGTGGCGGCCTCGTCGTAGTCGCGCGGTATTGTCATGTAGAACTGGCGCACCATGAAGATGAAGAACGCGTTCAGGAAGAACGAGGGCAGCCACAGCGGCACCAGCGTGTCGTACAGCCCCAGATTCAGCCAGATCAGGAACTGCGGGATCTGGATCACCGACGATGGAATCATCATCGTAGCGATCACCAGTGCGAAGCATAGGTCCCTGCCTTTGAAACTGATCCTAGAGAATCCGAACGCCGCGAAGCTGGAGCTAAAGATATTGCCCGCCATGTTCAGCGCCACCAGCACCAGCGTGTTGCCAAAATAACTCGCGAACGGAAACGATGTGAGCGCGTCCGAGAAATTCTCCCAGCGCATCCGCTCCGGCAGCCAGCGCATGGGCATCGCAAAGATCTCGCCCGAGCTCATGAACGCGCTCCTCAGCAGCCAGAAGAACGGAAACACGCACACGAGAATCATGAAGATCAACATTGCGTAGGTCAGCATGTAGGAGGCCCGGTATTTTTGGCGGTGCGCGCCCGTCATTGCCCGCTCCCCCCTTCATAGAACACCCACTTGCCCGACAGCTTGAACGCCATCATCGTCAGCAGCGCAACCAAGATGAACAGAATCCAGGCCATCGCCGACGCGTAGCCCATCTGCTGGTTGTTGAACGCGGTCCGGTACAGCAGCAGCACATAGAACAGACTGGCGTTGCTGGGCCCGCCGTCGGTCATGATGTAGGCTTGGGTGAATGTCTGCATGCAGTTGATGATCGCCATAATCATATTGTAGAAGATTACCGGGCTGATCATGGGCACGGTGACGTTCTTGAACTTGTGCAGCGCGTTGCCGCCGTCGATTTCCACGGACTCATACAGGCTGCGCGAGATGCCCTGCAGCCCGGCGAGATAGATGATCACAGTGTTGCCCGATCCCCACACCGCCATCAGCGACAGTGTGGGAATGACCGCATTCGCGTCGTAGATCCAGTTGCTGGGCGGCAGCCCGCACGCCTTCAGCACCGTGTTCAGCAGCCCAAACATGGGGTTGCACAGAAACATCCACAGCGCGGCGTTGGCCACTGCGGGCACGATGGACGGGATGTAAAAGATAGTACGAAACAGCGACATGCAGCGCACCTTCGTGTTGAGCAGCACCGCCAGAAACAGCGACACGCAGGTGATCAGCGGCACCGTCAGAAACGAATAGCTCAGGGTGACCCTGAGCGCCTGGGGCACAAGCGAGTTCACCTGCGTGAACATGTTCATATAGTTGGCCGCGCCCACAAACGCCGGCTCGCGGATCATATCCCACTCAAAGAAGCCGATGACCAGGCTGAACAGCATCGGCCCCACGTAGAACACCAGCAGCCCGATCAGCGCGGGCGCGATGAACAAAAAGCCCCACCGCGCCGCCCGCCACTCGGATGCGGACATGCGTCCTCCCCGCCGCGCAGGTCTTGCACCCGCCATGTCCATTCCTCCATCCAGATACCAGGGCAGAGCGCCGTCCAGCGCGCTGCCCTGGCCGTCAAATTGTCGGAGACTAGAATCCCTTGAACATGCCTTCCGTCTTGGTGTAGCACTCTTGGATCGCCTGATCCACCGTCATGCTGCCTAGCCACAGGTTGTCCAGGATGGGCGCAATGGTCTGGTCGACGATGGGACCGAAGTCCTTCAGTTTCACGTTCTCACCCGCGATGGCCACCTCGGTGATCAGCGGTGGGATGGTGGTGCGGAAGTCCTCGTTGTAGAAGTCATCCGTGCTGATCCATTGGG